>JAQVEU010000025.1 GCA_028697565.1 Candidatus Ratteibacteria bacterium | reverse complement strand
AAGGGTACTCGTGATAAAAGGAGGATAGGGTTTCATCTTCTTTTCTTCCTCTGCTTTGTCTATAACAATAAGTGTTCCTTTTTGCAGTTCTGCAATTATACTACCAACTACTTTTTCATCGTTCAGTCCATATTTTTCTATCTTTTTATTATGTATATCTGTGAGTGTCATCAGAAGTTCATTTCCATCTTTTATAATCCTTGCCTTTATAAGGTAGTATGTCTGAGGAACAAAACTTTCAATCTCTCTCTCCCTTTCCACAAGCAACCTCAGTGCTACTGACTGAACGCGACCTGCTGAAAGCCCTTTACCTAAAAAAGGGCTCAGTGTATATCCAACAATACGGTCAAGAATCCTTCTTGCCTGCTGAGAATTAACAAGATTTAGATATATTGGACGCGGGGACATAAATGCTTCCTTTATGGAATCAGGGACAATCTCGTGGAAAACAACTCTCTTTACCTCTTCAGGACTTTTACCAATCACATTTGCTATATGCCAGGCGATTGCCTCTCCTTCCCTATCTTCATCTGTCGCAAGAAATATATCTTTGTGTTGTTCTGCCTCTTTTTTAAGGATATCTACAATTTTCTTCTTCCCTGGTATAATAATATATTTTGGCTCAAAATCATTATTGATATCCACACCCATATTATTTTCCGGCAGGTCCCTTATGTGCCCCATTGTTGCTACAATTTTATATTCTCTTCCTAATATACCGCCGATTGTCCTTGCCTTCGTTGGTGATTCCACTATTACAAGTCCTTTTTCCATTTTATAACCCTTCCTTTTTAGTTGCTTGCTTTATTATATTACTTTTTATCTCAGGAATAAACAAGGGAAAGATACTAATATAAAAGTAGAGAGTAAAATTAGAATTTTGAGTTTTATATCTCATCCTGTTATAATGTCTATCTATATGGATAAAAGAACTATTATAAGGATAGGTATTGTAACAGGACCAACAGGCGGACATTTCTTCCCGGGACTTGCTATTGCTGAACAACTGAGAGAAAAGGCAGATGTTAAGACCCAATTTTTCGTACCTGATAGGAGATATATTGTCCAGTGGTTGCAAAAAAAAGGGTTTCATTATAAGACGATGCCTGATGTTCGAACTACAATCAAAAATCCTTTATCTTTTTTAAAACTTATATATCTTGTGTTCTGTTCCTGCCACATACTCCTTAAAAACAAATATAACATAGTGGTAATTACAGGTAGTTATGCAACACTTCCATTTTTAATAGCATCTTTTTTATGTAATAAAAAGATATTTGTACATGAACAAAATGCCATACCGGGAAAAATTACAAGAGTTTCTTTTTTTATAGCAGACAGGATAGCACTTTCTTTTCCATCTGCAGATATACGATATAAAAAGAACGCAGTTATTACTGGTTTCCCTATTCCTGAAGATTTCAAAAAGAGATACCAGAAAAAGGATATTCTCCCTCTATTTAATTTCAGTGAAAATAAAAGAACAGTTCTTGTTCTTGGGGGTAGCCAGGGGGCATCTTTCCTGAATAACCTCATAGCCAAGAATATGGACTATTTAAGTAAAAAAAATTTACAGTTTATTCACCTTGCAGGTATGGAAAAAGAAAAATTATCTGCTGAATATGGAAGGTATGGAATAAAGGCACAGGTATTTGACTTTTATTTTGATATGGCAAAACTTTACAGTATCACTGATATGATAGTTTGCAGGGCAGGTGCTGGAACACTTGCGGAGATTTGCGAATGGAACATTCCTGCCATTGTTATTCCATATCCCTATGCAGGTGGACATCAAAAATATAATGCCCTTTATCTTGCTCAAAGGGGGGGGTGCTGTATCCTTGAACAGAACTCAGATGCCATAAGGATATTTCCTGACATTTTTGAAAAAGCATTAAAAGAATCTGATACTATAAAAAAGAATCTTCAAAAGATTTTAATTGTGGATAGCGCAGGTAATAATGTACGGGCAATAATGGAGTTATGTAAAAATGGAGTGTAATATTCTTGATAAGGCACAGAAGATACATCTTATCGGTATAGGTGGCACAGGTATGAGTGGACTTGCCCAGTTATTGCTGACAATGGATAAACAGGTATCCGGCTCTGACAATAATCCAGGAAAAGTTCTGACAAAACTCAAACAAAAGGGTATAAAAATTTTTTGCCCTCAGAGAGAAGAGAACATAAGTAATGATATTGAACTGGTTATCTACTCACATGCTATACTACCGGATAATCCAGAGTATAAAAAGGCAGTTGAATATCATATACCTTTATTGAGTTATCCTGAGGCAGTCGGATGTGTTATGGGGAAAAAAAGAGGTATTGCTATAGCAGGGACTCATGGCAAAACAACAACATCATCTCTTATCGTTTCTATACTGAAAGAGGCAGGTTGTTCACCTTCTTTCCTTATTGGAGGAGAAATTAAAGGAACAGGTAATTCAGAAGCAGGACATAGTGACATACTCGTGGTGGAAGCATGCGAATATAAAAGGTCCTTTCTTAATTATAGACCTGAGATAGGGATTGTCACTACTATAGAAGAGGACCATCTGGATTATTACAGGGACATAGAGGAGATAAAAACTGCCTTCAGGGATTTTCTCAATAATGTTAAGGGACTGATTGTATATTGTGCGGATGATAGAAATGTTATGGATGTTATAAGAACTATTAGAAACAAAAATATGGTTTCTTATGGACTGAAGGGTGGTAGGTGGAAGGCAAAAAATATACAACTTCTAAAAAACTCTTCTGAATTTGACTGTGTTTTTGATGAGAAAAAAGAGTCATTTATAAAACTTCAACTTCCAGGAGTCCACAACATCAAAAATGCACTTGCATCAATTGCTGTTGCCAGATATCTAGATGTCCCATGGGAGGATATAAAGGAATGTCTTGAAAGATTCAGCGGTGTCCACAGAAGGTGTGAAGTGATTGGAAAGATAAAGGGAATTACCATCATTGATGACTATGGACACCATCCAACTGAAATAAGATGTACCCTTCAATGTATAAGAAATATGTTCCCTGATAACCGTCTTATAGTGGTTTTTCAACCACATCAGTATAGCAGAACACGTTTTCTCCTAAAAGAGTTTGCTATGTCCTTTTCAGACGCAGATAAGGTAGTAGTTCCTGATATATATTTTGTCAGGGACTCTATAATAGAACAAAAACTTGTAAATGCCAGGATGCTCGTGGAAAAAATAAGGAAAAATGGGAGGGAGGCATTATATCTCCCGACCTTTGACGAGATTGTGGAATATCTCTATGAGATAGTTAAAAAAGGTGATGTTGTATTAACTATAGGGGCAGGTCCTGTTGACAAAGTGGCATACGGACTGCTTAAAAAACTTAGAAATAGATATAAGACATAATGAAAAGGCATATTATTCTTACAAGAGATGAGATAGCAAGGATTGAACAGGAGACAGAAGAAATTTATGGAATAAGCCGGCTAATCCTTATGGAGAATGCTGGAAGGACACTTGCAGAGGTTATCAAAAAGACATGCAAAAAACCAAATATGAAAATCTGTATAGTATCAGGAAAGGGTAATAATGGCGGAGATGGGTTTGTTGCAGCAAGGTATCTTTTCAATATGGGAGTAAATGTAAAGGTAGTTCATACTGACCCACCTGAATATTTTTCTCATTTGTCCTTTACAAATTATAAAATTTTGTGTAAAATGGGTATTAATAGTTTTTTGTTCAGCGAAGATACTATCTTTTATAATATATTTGATGAATCAGATATCATTGTGGATGCTGTCTTAGGAACAGGTATCAAAGGCAAAGTGACAGGAATAGCAGAAAAAGTAATATCTTTTATAAATGCATATAGAAAATTTGTTGTATGTGCAGATATACCTTCAGGACTGGATGCAGACACCGGAGTTGTTCAGGGAGAATGTATAAAGGGTAATATCACTGTAAGTTTTGGATTTGCAAAAAAGGGATTTTATATCAATAGTGGTCCTGATTATTGTGGAAAGATAGTGGTAACAGACATAGGATTTCCACGGTTTTTTTATCAATTTTATCAAAAGGAAAGATAAAAATGAATAATCTAAAAACCGGAGTAATTATACTTTTAATTACCAGTAGTGTAGTCCTCTGTAAGTCCGACATTGAGATAATAGAAGGGTTAAAATCCGGAACCTTTCAGAAAAAGATTGAACTTATTAACAAAATTGAGAAGGACCAAAATAAAATATATCTACCCGAACTTGGCAAAGTTATATCCAGTGATGAAAGTGAGGAAATAAGAAGCAGGGCAGCTCTTGCACTCCTGAATATAGGTGACTCTACCTGTATTCCTTATTTCAAAAATGCACTCAAAGATAGTTACTGGCAGGTCCGTCTTTACGGAGCAAAAGGACTGGTAAAATATGGGACGGACGATAGTATAGTCCCTGACCTTAAAAATGCAATGAAAGATAGTTACTGGCAGGTAAGATATTATGCTGCTAGAGGATTAGGGAAGTATGGCGATGAAAAGGTACTCCCAGACCTGTTAACCTGTGTGCAGGACAATAATGAGATGGTTAAATCAGAGGTTCTGTGGGCAATGTTGAGACTGATGGGAAGAGATGAAGCAAGAGCAATGTTCAAAAAACTTCCTATTGATAAAATTCAACCGGTATTAAATGCATTGAAAAGCACAGACCCTGAAATTAAAATAAGGTCTTTATGGTTGCTTGAAAGCACAGGGGATAAGAGAACTATTCCCTATTTCATAGAAATGTTGTCTGATAAAAATGATGAGGTGAAGATAAGAGCACTCTGGGCAATTGAAAAGTTCAGGAGCGAAGACGGAGGAAAGGAAATAGAAGGACTTCTTGTAGATGAGACCACAAAGGTCAAAATAGAAGGTATAAAAACACTTGTAAACCTTAAGATGAAAGAAGGAACGGGAGGTCTGATACAGGGCCTTTCAGATAAAGATGAGGCAGTAAGGATATATTCACTTTGGGCACTTGAAAAATTTAGAGAACCCGCATCATATCCTTATATTACAGAGTGTCTTGCAGACAACTCCGAAAGGGTTAGGGAATATGCCTCAAGATTAATAGGACAGTTGAAAGACCCTCTATTTTATCCAGTTCTGGAAAAATTCATTGAAGATAACTCCTATCCCCTTGATGCCCGGCTCTCTGCCATTTCTCTATTAGGTAAGACAGGTAATGAAACCGTTAAGGACTTTATATTAAATCTTATGAGTAATTCTGAAGCCGCTATTAGAGATTCTGCAATCAAGGCATTTTATAACATTGATATGTTTGATGTCAGATATCTAAAAATACTGACATATATGGAGAGATATGATAACTCTTCCAACGTGAGGAAAAATGCCGCTGGTCTTACAGGACAGATTGCCAAACAGATGCAGGTAAAACTTGCAAATGCAGACCCCCAAGAAAGACAGTTTGTCCTTGACAGAGTTGAATCTCTGATAGGAGCAGGATGTCTACGAGAACTACTCCTTAAGATGTCTTCTTCAAAATATCCTGAGGTAAGGGAGAAAATGCTTGTTATTGTAAAAGAAAACCCTGAAAAAATCTTCGGAGCAAGTGTAAGGATGATATTACAGAATGACAAAGATATCTCTATAAAAAAGTTAGCGGCTATTGCTGCTGGAGAAATAAGAGATAGAGAATCAGTACCATTTCTAAAAGCAGGTCTGAAACATCCTGACCCTGAGTTTCAGATTATATGTGCCAGGTCACTCGCCAATATGGGAATATCAGATGGGTTTTCTCTGGCAATAAAATACATGGATAGTGAAGAACCAAACTATCAACGACTTGCCGCTGAAACACTTGCCCTCCTGAAAGACAAGAGGGCATCATCTGTGCTACTCAGACATCTTGCTGATGCAGAACTTGATGTAAAACTTGCCAGTGCATGGGCACTTGCAAGGATGGGAGAGGAAAAAGGGATAAACACCCTTGTAAGATTATCAGAAGAGGCACTTGAACCCATCAGGACAGAAGCAAATAAGTATATACTGGATACGGAAATACCTGCTTCATTAAGGAATAAAGTTCCTTCCATCAGGGAAAAGATATACTTTGAAAAACTTGGCATAAGAGAAGTTTCTCCACAACGGCTAACTGTTGTTGCTATATCCTCACCTGTAGATATAGATGGATTTAATAAAGAGTCCTTCTGGCTTTCATCTGAAAAAACAGAGATGTTTATTGAACTGGCAGAAGAAAAAATTAAGGCATCTATTGTTACAACAGTAAGGGCTGCATATGATAAGGATAATCTTTATCTGCTTTTTATCTGTGAAGACACTGATACATCAAAGATTAATTTCAACTCAAGAGATATAATTACCATCTCCATAAATCCTTTAAACTCAGAGAAGGAGTGGTATCAATTTGTATTTCATCCTCTTGAGCATATAAAATATTCCTATATATGGAAACTTTATAGAGATGACGAGCCTGAACGTTACTGGACATCTACATGGCAGGCAAAGGCGAATATTGAAAATAAGAGGTGGCTTGTAGAGATGTCTGTTCCACTTAAAGACCTGAAAGTAGAAAAAATATCTCCGGGAACTATCTGGAGTATAAACTTCCAGCGTGAGTCACAAAATATACCATCTACATCATGGAGTGGAAGGATAGATAATCCTGCACAGTTTGGAGTCCTCTATTTTAAGGAGTAAGATAAATGAGAAAAAAAATTATATCGTTGGCTATTTTTGTTTTAATTTTTAGAGGTTACTGCTATTCCAGTGAGTGGTTTGACAAAAATAAAGAGCTATCTGTTGTATTTCACAAAAATGTCTGGGCATATATTGAAAATGCTAATAACGTAGACAGCTCAGGAAGGTTAAAAGAGGCAGACCTATGGCTTTCAAGGGCTGAAAAGAAAATAGAAGAAACGAGACCTTTTATAACAGGGAGTTGGCCTTCTGGCTGGCCTTATGACACAAAAGCACTTGCTTTTTTGAAATATGCTACACCTGATGCCTATCTCTATAGAATTATAGGTGACTATGCATATTCACATCAAAAGGTAAAAGAGGCTATAGAGTACTATAATAGATATATTGTTCACTCCATTATACCTGATACATCATATATGGCTAAATTGGCGGAGATATATGAAAAGGAAGGCATGCTAAAAGAGGCAAGGATAATGTATGAAGATATTTACAAAGCAATAGAAAGTAGAAATTTTCACGGTACTAATTTTACTTTGAATTACATTAACAAAAAAATAAAAAATATAGATATAAAAATGAAAAGAGTTGTCCTTCTGCTACTTGATGTTTATTACAGTAATATCCCTGACTATATAAAAGGTGATTTTCAAAAACTCTTTATTGATGAGATGAATAAAATGAACAATTTCTCTATAATTCCGAAGGGCAACTTTACAAAAATTCTATCAGAAGAGAAGTTGACAGATAGTGATTTACAGTATCCTGAGGAATTATCTATGGTCGGGAAAATCCTGAATGCTGATTACATAGTAAAGCCATCTTTAACAAAGATAGAAAGATATTATATCTTTCATGTGGATGTCTTTGACCCTCAAAAAAAGTTATGGTTTGATAACTACGAGTATAAAACAGAATCCCCTATCTATCTAACAAATATTATTCAACGTTTCACTACCCAGTTTCAGGGAAGGGATATACCAGATAGTTTGTTGCTTCCTGAAACAGAATTTCTCTGGGAATATGAATTTGACAGTCCTGTAACAGACATAAAACTCTCTGATAATGGCAAAAGAATAATAGCTGGCTGTGAAAGTGGAAGCATTTATATTCTCACATCAAAGGGAGTTGTTTTAAAGAGATTTAAGTCATCTGAGAAAATTCTGAAGGTGGCAATTTCACCCTGTGGTGAATATTACAGTTGGGGAACTCTTAATGGAATAGTATATTTTGGAGACATAAGAGGCATAAAGTGGCAGGAAAAAACAGGAAATTATATAAGAGATATTGACATTTCAAAAGAAGGTAGATTTATGGTCTGTGGTATCAATAATAAAATAATTTTCAAAGACGGAAAAGGCGAAACATTCTGGGAAGAGAACGTCCCACAGTGGCTCACGAGAATAGAAATTTCAGAGGACTCCCATAAGATATTTGCAGGCATGGAGAATGGAGAATATTGGTGTTTTTCAGATGAAGGAAATATCTTATGGAAGAAAAATTTTAATGACAGAATTGTCAGCATAAAAATTTCTGACAATTACAATGGAGTTGTAACAGAGAAAGGAAAAACA
Source organism: Candidatus Ratteibacteria bacterium (assembly GCA_028697565.1). Lineage (GTDB taxonomy): Bacteria > Ratteibacteria > UBA8468 > B48-G9 > JAFGKM01 > JAAYXZ01. Next base: position 272 of record JAQVEU010000025.1, on the reverse strand, counting down.
TTTATTTTAGGAAGTAGTGGAAATGAGATTGTTAATTTTGAATCAGGTAAGAATATAGAATTCACTTATGCTGCATCTGACCCGGAAATTATAAAACTAATGAGTGGAAAAAAGAGAGGTAATTTCTTCTTCGTTTCCAGAGATAAATCTCAGCTCTGGGAGTATAGCATCAGGGAGAAAATAGATTTTATAGATGCATTATCTGATGGTAGTTTAATAATAAGTACGGAAGGTAAGGATATGTTTGCCTTTAGAATAATATGGAAATAAAA
>JAQVEU010000024.1 GCA_028697565.1 Candidatus Ratteibacteria bacterium | reverse complement strand
AGGATAGCCAGAATTTAATAGTAGATATTAAGGAACTGAAAACATCCTTTTGTGAAGTAGAAAGTAATGAGATGCGAAAATTGTTGAAAGAAATTATAGAAGTGATACCTAAAGAGGTGGATTATGTATGGTTTTTCTTATAAAAATACCCCCTACAATAAAATAACAGACCTTTTGCATAAAAGATTAACACAATATTATAGCAATGTTTAAAAAGGTATTTGTGGCTAATAGGGGAGAGATTGCATTAAGGGTCATCAGAAGTTGTAAGGAACTCGGACTGTCAACAGTTATTGGTTTTTCGGAGGCAGACAGAGATACACTTCCTGTAGAACTTGCTGATGAAAAGATATGCGTGGGACCTGCACCCGCATCTGAAAGTTATCTCAATATCCCATCTATTATCGGCGCCATTGAGATTACAAAGGCACAGGCAGTCCATCCTGGATATGGGTTTCTCTCTGAAAATATACAGTTTGTTGAGATATGTGAGGCATCAGGTATTACATTTATAGGGCCTACATCAAAAAACATCCAGTTGATGGGGGATAAGGCACTTGCCAAAAAAACAGCAAAAGAATGCAAAGTTCCTGTGGTACCAGGATATGAAGGGAGTGTATTGAAGGAAGCACTTGCCCATGCCAGAAGAATTGGATTCCCGGTTATTATAAAGGCAAGTGCAGGTGGTGGCGGAAGAGGAATGAGGAAGGTAAATAGTGCAGACGAGTTTGTAAAACTCTGGAACACCTGTCAGGAAGAGGCAAAGGCAGCATTCGGGGAGGGGGCACTCTATGTGGAGAAGTTTCTTGAAAGGCCAAGGCATATAGAGATACAACTCATCGGCGATAAAAGAGGTAATATCATTGTCTTCCCTGAAAGGGACTGCTCCATACAGAGAAGGCACCAGAAACTTATAGAGGAAAGCCCTTCTCCTTGTGTGGATAGAAAACTAAGAAAAAAATTATATAGGTATGCATACCGGCTGGCAAAAAGAATAGGATACCAAAGCACAGGAACAATAGAGTTTCTTGTGGATTCATATAACAGCCCCTATTTTATTGAGATGAATACCAGAATACAGGTAGAACATCCTATTACGGAGATTGTGTCAGGTATAGACCTTGTAAAACACCAGATTCTTGTTGCACGGGGTGATAAACTACCATTTTCACAGAAAGACATTAATATAAGAGGCCATGCGATTGAGTGTCGCATCAACGCTGAGTCCCCTTCAAAAAACTTCATTCCATCACCTGGCAGGATAACAAAACTTGTACTGCCCGGTGGGCCAGGCATAAGGATTGACACACATATATATGAAGGGTACACAATACCACCCTATTATGATAGTTTGATAGTAAAACTTGTTGCATATGGAATGAACAGAGCAGAGACAATTGGACGTATGCAGAGGGCACTGGAAGAGATAAAGATTGAAGGGATTGAAACAACAGTACCACTTTATCAAAGGATATTTGAACATCCTATATTTTTAAGCGGGAGATACAGCACAAAGTGGCTTGAGAACTTTCTTGCCTCTGAACAAGAACAGATAAAAAGGGAGGCATAATGGAAGAAAAGTATGGAAATGTTAAGGTAGACAATGAAGTCCTTGCCTCAATAGCAGCAATCGCTGCACGGAAGGTTCCAGGAGTACACAGAATTTCTACAAGTATCGTCGGTGACATAGTCCAGTGGCTTAGAAAATCGCCTGATGTAGGCATCAAGATAATAATAGGAGAGGATGAGGTGTCATTTGAACTACGGGTTGTTATTGATTATGGTGTAAATATTCCTGAGGTGACATATCAGATACAGAAGGCAATTAAGGAAGAAGTAGAAAGAATATCTGGACTTAAGGTAGGCAATGTTGATGTAGTAATTCATGGAATTCACTTTCCTAAAAACCCACCGGAGGAGGAAGAAGAAAAATGATTGACCTTCATACACATACACTTTTAAGCGACGGGGTCCTTTTACCATCAGAACTTGCGCGCAGGGCAGAAGAACAGGGATATACTATACTGGGAATAACAGACCACATTGACTTCTCAAATTTTGAAAGTGTCATCCCCGCTATTATAAAGGTTGCCAAGTCCATAAATATAAGTATGAATATCAGGGTCATACCCGGCGCTGAGATAACCCATATACCTCCGACAAAGATACCTGTACTTGTATCTCTTGCACGGAATGCAGGGGCAAAGATTATAGTTGTCCACGGAGAAACAGTCGTTGAGCCAGTACTTAAAGGAACTAACAGGGCAGCAATTGAATCAGAAGTTGATATTCTTGCACACCCTGGTATCCTGTCAGAAGAAGATGCAAAACTCGCAGCAGAAAAAAAGGTATCACTTGAAATTTCAGCAAGAAAAGGACACTGTCTTTCCAACGGACATATTGTCCGTCTTTGGTATAGGTATGGCTTTCCTCTTGTTCTTAATACAGATACACATTCTCCTGACAATCTCATAGATGACTGGTTTGCAGATATCTTAATTGTGTCAGCAGGTGTAAAAAAAGAGGATGTAAAAAAGATACGAAAAAACAGTATAACCATTGCGAAGAGATTGTTAAAATGAAAGAAAAACTTGCACTGGTATTGGTTGGTGGTGAGGACCAAAAAGAAGTGAACGAAGCACTGAAAAGATGTGGATGGTGTGAGTTCAGGGTGGATGAGTTTCTTAAAAAGTTTCCAGAAGACAAACTTATAGAATACCTTTCCATCAAAACAACTGCAAAAAAAATTGGAACTATAAGGTGGCAGAAGGAACATCAAAATAGAGGGCTTTCTATACCTGAAGATAATCGTCTAAAAATATATAAAGATATACTAAAATATGTTGACTATGTTGATGTGGAAATAAGAAGCAGAATAGTCAGAGAGGTAATAAAAGAAGCAAGAAAGACGAACAGAAAGGTAATTGTTTCCTATCACAACTTTTCAAAGACACCACCATTCAAAACATTAGAAGTTATCCACAGGAAAGGGAAGCAGTTGAAACCGGACATTATCAAAATAGCCACAAGGGCCAACACCCCTGATGAACTTTTTACACTCCTTTCCTTTACATATAAATATTCAAAAAGTTCTCCACTTGTTGTTACACCAATGGGTACTTCCCTTGTAGAACGGCTTGTTCCTCTTTCACTTGGCTCACTATTTACATATATTGCATTTACCACAGAGACAGCCCCAGGCCAGATTTCTTACAGGGATATGGATATTTTAAAAAAGTTGACATAAATAATAATTGTGATATTATTAAAGTAGATAGCGAAGGTGCTGTCTATATAAAAATAAAACAAGGAAGTTGAGGGGATTAAGGCAAGGAAGCCCACAATGGCAGAGTATGCCAGAGTGGGTTTTTTGTTTTTAAACTTTAGGAGGATAACAAAAATGGGTATGGAACAAAAAGAAGATGTATATAATACCTTCTCTATTGTACAGGAGCAGTTAGCAGACTGTGCAAGAATTTTAAATCTCAGCGAAGATATCTACAGTATACTTCGCTCACCGATGCGAGAGATACACATATCCCTGCCTGTAAAGATGGACAACGGCAAGACAAAGGTATTCCATGGATTCAGGGTCCAGTATAATAATGCACTCGGTCCCACAAAAGGCGGTATAAGATTTCATCCTGACGAGACAGTGGATACAGTAAGGGCACTTGCTGCATGGATGACGTGGAAGTGTTCACTTCTCAATCTTCCTTTAGGCGGAGGTAAAGGCGGTGTAATATGCAACCCGAAAGAAATGTCAGAAGGTGAACTTGAACGGCTAAGCCGCCTGTACATAGAAAAAATATGGAAGTATATAGGACCTGATGAGGACATACCTGCACCTGATGTGTATACCAACCCTCAAATTATGGCGTGGATGATGGATGAATACTCAAAGATAGCACAGAAAAACCAGTTTGGCGTAGTCACAGGCAAACCACTGCTTTTGGGTGGCTCTCCTGGAAGAGGAGATGCTACTGCCAGAGGTGGACTTTATACGCTCAGAGAAGCGGCTAAGGAACTTGGAATGGACCTCGGATATGCCACAATTGCTATTCAGGGTTATGGCAACGCTGGTTATTACGCAGCAAAACTTGCAAAGGAACTCTTTGGCTCAAAAATAGTTGCAGTAAGTGATAGTCAGGGTGGAATATACAATGCAGATGGACTTGACCCTGAAGAGATTCAAGAGCATAAGAGAAAAAAGTCATCTGTGGTCGGACTATCAGGAACAAAAAGAATAACCAGTGAGGAATTGATGGAAATTGATGTGGATGTCCTCATACCTGCTGCACTTGAAAATGTTATTACCGAAAAGAATGCCCATAATATCAAGGCAAAGGTAATCATTGAACTTGCCAATGGTCCTACAACCCCTGATGCTGATGATATACTTTATAAAAAGGGTATCCATGTAATACCCGACTTTCTTGCTAATGCAGGTGGAGTTACTGTGTCATATTTTGAGATGGTGCAGAATCTCACAATGTACTACTGGAGTGAAGAGGATGTCCACAGCCGGCTTTCTGATAAGATGTCTCAGGCATACCACTCAGTTCTATCCGCAGCCAAGCAATACCGGGTAAATATGAGGCAGGCGGCGTATGTGGTGGCTGTTAGTAGGGTGGTGGAGGCAATGAAGATGCGTGGCTGGATATAAAAACCAAAACATTATTGACTTCCGTCCGTATAGCCCTTAATATATTATTAATGAATGAAGACCAGATTATTGAGTTTATAAAGAGGCACCTGAAGCCCAAACAGAAGACGGTTGTAGTTGGACCCGGAGATGATACAGCAGTTTTGTCTTATAACAACAGGGAGTATCTACTCTTAACCACTGACTGTATTGTTGAGGATGTTCACTTTACAAGAAGTGAAGCAACTCTCTTTCAGATAGCAAGAAAGTCCATTGCAGTAAACCTAAGTGATATAGCAGCAATGGGAGGTATCCCTTTATACGCACTTGTATGTGCAGGACTGCCTGACGGACTTACCCGCAGAGAACTTGCCCAACTTATTAAAGGCCTAAAATCCGCAACAGACATATTTAATTTTGATATAGTAGGTGGTAATCTCACACGTTCAGAAAAGTTGTTTATAGATGTATCCCTCACAGGCAAAGTAGAAAAGAGATATCTTAAACTACGTAGTGGAGCACAGCCAGGAGACCTTATCTTTGTAACCGGGACATTAGGTGGTAGTTATCTCAAAAAACATCTAACATTTACACCACGAGTAAAAGAGAGTAGAGAACTTATTAAGAAGGTTCCTATCAGTGCTATGATGGACATCTCTGATGGGCTCTCAACAGACCTTACACGACTGGCAAAGGCAAGTGGTGTTGGGTTCAAGATATATCTTGAGAAAATACCTGTTTCACAGGATGCAGTAAAGATAAGCAAAAATAGTAAAGAGGAAATACAGCATGCACTATGTGATGGGGAGGACTATGAACTTTTATTTACTGTACCAAAAGATTACGGTGGCAAAGTTCCAGACAAAATCAACTCTGTCCCTGTAAGTTGTATCGGCGTACTCACAAAAGAAAAGAGATATACAGGGATAGCCCCTGAAGGAAAAGAAATAATTGTGCAACCATCAGGATATTCTCACTTTTAAAGAGATTAGACGATAGAAAGATTAAAGAAAATCCACCCCAACCCTCCTTTACCAAAGGAGGGAGAAATCCTTTCAATTCCTCCCCATATGAGGGGGGAGGATATAGGTGGGGGTTGTTAGAGGGGATTTTTAGGTTTAGTGTTTTGGATTTAGAGTTTAATATAAGAGTAGCGAGTAGAGAGTAGCAAGTAGCGAGAATAAATATCCTTACTTTTAGATTTAGTGTTTTGGATTTAGAGTTTATTTATAGGTGGGGGTGGAGAGTAAAGGAAAAGTTCCTCACCCTCCCCTTTTGTCCCCTCCCCTCTGAGGGAGGGAAAACAAGAGAACAAAGGGAGAGGATGAAGGTACAGAAATCAAGACATAACCCCAAGAACTTTTTTTAAGAACATACCTGTGTATGACCTTTTGTTTTTTGCTATCTGTTCAGGTGTCCCTTCTGCCACCACATAACCGCCTTTATCTCCACCTTCAGGTCCCAGGTCTATAATATAGTCCGCACACTTGATAACATCAAGATTGTGTTCTATCACAAGTACAGTAGAACCCCGCTCCACCAGGTTATTAAGAACACCCAGCAACTTTTCTATATCTGCGGTATGGAGTCCCACAGTCGGCTCATCAAGAATATAAAGTGTTCTTTCATTTCCTTTCTTTGATAGTTCTGTTGCCAATTTTACCCTCTGTGCCTCACCACCTGAAAGTGTGGTTGCTGGCTGTCCTAACTCAATATATCCAAGTCCGACATCATAAAGTGTCTGAAGTTTTTCTTTTAGTGGCAACACCTTCTCAAAAAAGTCCAGTGCATCCTCTATCTTCATCTCAAGGACATCTGCTATGTTCTTGCCTTTATAAAGAACCTCCAATGTCTCACGGTTGTATCTTTTGCCTTTACAGACCTCACAGGGGACAAATACATCTGGTAGGAAATGCATCTCTATCTTTGTAATACCTTCACCCATACATGCCTCACACCTACCACCCTTCACATTGAAACTGAACCTTCCCTGTTTATAGCCCCTTATCCTTGCCTCTTCTGTATTGGCAAAGAGTTGTCTTATGTATGTAAACCCGTTTGTATAGGTGGCAGGATTGGACCGCGGGGTCCTGCCTATAGGCGACTGGTCAATTACTATTGCCTTGTTTATCTCTTCAATACCTAATATGGCATCATGTTCCCCTGGCTCTTCCTTTGAGCCATAGAGAATCTTTTTAATACCTTTATAGAGAACATCCTCCACCAAACTGCTTTTGCCTGAGCCAGAGACACCTGTTACACATACAAAAACACCAAGTGGGAGCTTTACACTAATATCTTTAAGATTGTTATGTCTTGCCTTCAATATATGGATGTACCTTCCATTTCCTTCCCTTCTTTTCTCAGGAACAGGAATTCTCTTTTTACCGGAGAGATACATCCCTGTTAGCGAATTATGAACTTCAATAATGGACTCAGGGGGACCACAGGCAACAACCCTTCCACCATGCTTACCTGCACCCGGACCTAAATCAATCACATAGTCAGCACTTCTTATGGTCTCTTCATCATGTTCTACAACAACTACTGTATTGCCTGTATCTCTGAGTTGTTTCAGTGTACTGATTAACTTCAGGTTATCTCTCTGGTGAAGTCCGATGGTTGGCTCATCAAGTATATACAGGACACCTACCAGTCCTGAGCCAATCTGTGTTGCCAATTTTGTCCTTTCTGCCTCCCCACCTGAAAGCGTATGTGTCATACGGTCAAGTGTAAGATAGTCCAGCCCCACCTCCTCCATAAAGACAAGACGGCTGTTAATCTCTTTTAGTATCTGCTTCGCTATAACCTTTTCCTTTTCATCTAACACAAGTGTCTCAAAAAACTTCTTTGCCTCCTTGATACTCATAGCAGTAATATCCATAATGGACTTTCCTGCTATTTTTACTGATAGGGACTCTTTTTTGAGCCGTGCACCATTACATAGGGGACACCTCACCTCTCTTATGTACTTAAGTATCTCCTCCTTTCTATGCTGACTCTCTGTCTGATAGAAAAGCCGCTCAAGGTTTGGTATAACCCCCTCAAAGCCATAATCATCAGAGCCATAAAGCACTACATCAAGTTCCTCCTTTTTAAGGTCGTCGGGACTATCATCCAAACTCCTACCAAGTTCCCTCAGAACATCTCTTAGCAGTCCTCTATAATAAAAGAAAAGCCCCCTGCCACCTGCCTCCTGCCATGGCCTTATTGCCCCTTCTCTAAAGGTCTTTTTTTTGTCAGGAATTACAAGGTCGGGGTCTATCTTCATAAGGAAGCCCAGTCCCTTACACTCAGGACAGGCACCATAAGGGCTGTTAAAAGAAAACATACGGGGCGTTAGTTCTTCAAGTCCCCTATTACACTCAGGACAGGCATATTTCTCACTATAAAGTGTGTCTTTCCCATTTTTCTCAACAATAAGAAGGCCTTTTCCTATCTTCAGTGCCATCTCTACACCTTCGGCGAGCCTTTCCCTTGTCTCTTCTGATGGATCAAAGGTATCAATAAGAACATCTATGTTGTGGCTTTTGTATTTTTCAAGTTTTATTTCTTCATCCACATCCCTGTATCTGCCATCCACCCGAACCCTCAAAAATCCACTCTTTTTTATCTGGTCAAGGACACTCTTATACTCTCCTTTCCTTCCTCTTACGACAGGTGCAAGGAGATTCATCATCTTCCCCTTACCCCTCACCTTTGTCCTCTCCCCTTGTGGGAGAGGGCCTTTCTCTCTTTCCCTCGCCCCTTGGGGGAGAGGGCCAGGGTGAGGGGCTATCCTATCAATAATCTCTGTGGATGACTGTCTTGCTATTACCCTTCCACATTCAGGACAGTGAGGGATACCTATCCTTGCAAATAAAAGCCGCAGGTAGTCATATATCTCTGTAGTGGTTGCTACTGTTGAACGTGGATTGGAAGATGACTTCCTCTGTTCAATAGCAATTGCAGGCGGAAGCCCTGTGATATGGTCAACATCCGGCTTTTTCATCTGCTCAAGGAACTGCCGCGCATAGGCAGACAAACTCTCTATATACCTTCTCTGTCCCTCTGCATAAAGGGTATCAAAGGCAAGAGAGGACTTACCTGAGCCGGATATCCCTGTGATAACAATAAATTGGTTCCTCGGGATGTCAATATCTATGTTTTTAAGGTTGTGCTCTCTCACACCTCTTACACTTATAAATTTTGGTTCCATATAATCTGTTATTATACCTTTTTTTGTTGTTTTTTTCTATTCCACCTCCATCTCACCTCATTCTCCCTTTCTTCACTCTTTTTCCCCTCTCCCTTTTTTCTCCTATTTCCCCTCCCTCATA
>JAQVEU010000023.1 GCA_028697565.1 Candidatus Ratteibacteria bacterium | reverse complement strand
TGTATCCATTCAACCGTCGGCAATTCCTCCTTTATAAAATCAGCGAGAGCAATTATCCTGGCCTGGTCTATATCTTCATAGATACCATCATTCCATGAGCCCCATACAACCGTATGTCTATTGGTGGACTTTGTCCCATAGAGGGGTGGCAGGTAGTCCCTTAATACCTTTGTATAACCAGAAAAGACCCTCTCTAAATTATCTGCCTCCTCTGTTATACCTATATACCAGATATCTTCAACACACTCTTCTGGTTGTAGTTCCAGATAGTCAATTGCCTTGAAGGAAGAGAGAATGTCCAGTTGTAATTTATGATTTTCTGTATGCTTTACAATATAATTATGAAAGAATACCTCTTGGGAGAGAGAGCCGTGCACAAGTCCTGTCTTACTTTGAAGATTAGAAAGAAGGATTGCAGGAAATGGCTGGTATGGTGAGGCACCTATACGTTCACCAACCACACCAGGGTCGGCCCACTTTGTCCCTGCCACTACATCAAACTTTCCTTCTTTCGGTTGCTCTGTACGGCACTGGTCAACAAGGATAACCATCTTCCCATAAATTCGCGGATTCTCCAGGTGGTAAAAATAGTCATACTCTGGTGGTTCACCAAATTCTATATCCTCTATCCGCAGTCCTATCTCTTTAAGAAAAACCACACCACCAGAACTGTTATGTAGCCGGCGGGATACAATAATCTCTCTTTCACCTGCTTCTTTTAGATAGATATCCTCTTTGACCCCGTTTTTATACACAAGTGAAAGGTGTGCTGTGTTTGTTTGAGGCCTGCTACACCAGAGCCCTTCTAATGGTTCAAGAAAACCATCCTGTGTTGCTATATAAGGAGCCACAACAAGTTTTCTCTGATGGATTCTCTCCCCTATCCACTCACTTAAATAGTTTAAGATTTCCATTTCCTATAAACTTATCATACTTTTTATCTTACTGCAAGTACCTTATTTCTGATTTTTGAGAGTTGTATCAAAAGTGGTAAAATAGGTTAGATACGAGGAGGGACATCATGAAGATACTGGTGATTTCAGCAAGTCCGAGGAAAGAAAAAAGTCAGACATTGCTTCTTGCAAAGGGGGTCTTAAAGGGATGTGAGGACAGCAATACTGCTGAGATAATACATCTCTGTGAGCAAAAGATAGAGTTCTGTAGACACTGTGAACACTGCCACAGAAAAATTCTTGCATGTATCTTGAAAGATGATGTCCATAAAATTTTGGATATGATGCTTGAGGCAGATGGAATAATATTAGCAACCCCTAACTATATAGATCAGGTAACAGGTGCAATGAAGACACTCTTTGACAGGTCAACCCATTTTCTCCACTGCCTCCGTCTTATGGGTAGGTATACTGCGGGTGTTGTATCTTCTGGTAGTGGTGCTGACAAAGATGTCCTCTCTTATCTGAAGCACTATACAAATGCCTGCGGTGCATACTATGTCGGAGGTATATCCACCCGTGTCCCTGTAGGTGAAGAGGCACTATCAAGTGCATCCAAACTTGGCAAGAGGTTGTGTAGAGCAATAAGGCAAAAAAAGGAGTTTCCTTCACAGACAAGGATAATAGAGGGAAGGAAAAACCACTTCAGAAAGATATTACAGACAAGAAAGAATGAGTGGGAGGAGGAATATAGATACTGGGCTGATAATAACTGGCTATAACAAATAAGGAGAATGGGATGGGAAAGGAATTGAGAGTTGGAGCAGCAAAATACAATATAACACCGGCACTTGACCAGGCAAGACGACTTGGCCCAAAGGAACTTGCGACAGATGTTGTAGGTCAACTATTTGTTAGAGCAACTGTCTTTGATGATGGAAAGACAAAGGCAGCAATAGTGGTCTTAGATATAAGTGAGTTTTTTCCCAATATCACAGAAGGAATTAGAGCCCTCGCAGGTAAATGGACAGATATACCACCTGAACATATACTTGTCTGTGCCACACATACACACTCAGGTGCAAAGGTGATTGACTATGATGACCCTTACGACTATGGGGGTGTGATTGTAGAGTATAACGAGATAAGTGAAGGGACAAGGTTATATCTTGAAATGCTTTACAGGTGGGCTGCCAGTGCTATATTTCTTGCAGATAGCCGGCTGAAGCCCGTTGTGGGAAAAATAGGAGAGATATCTGTCCCTAATATTGGCAGGCCCAGGGCACGGATGAAGGATGGAAGTGTGGCAAGTTTCACCTATGCAGATAATATAGATAACATAGACAAAAAACAGATTGAATCTTTTTCTTTCTACGACGATACATTAAGGGTAGCGGTCTTTGAGGATATGAAAGGTAGTCCTGTCTGTGGACTTGCAAACTTCGGATGTCATAATGCGCTTGCAATGGGATGGACAACCCTTGACAGTGACTTTTTCGGATGGGCAATGGACAGAACTGAAGAAGAGATAGGGAAAAGATTTGTTTTTTCACTTATGGCAGGACCTGAAGGAAATGTCCATCCAGCAGGACTTACAGAGAAGTCCATCAGTGCAGAAGAGGCAGCATCCCTTGTCCCTGTAGCAGGAAACATCCTTTATGAAAAGATAAAGGAGATATGGAACAATCTTGAGTTGTTTAGAACAGATAGTGTATCCTGCGCAAGGAAGGAGGTCTATTTCCCTGTCCAGCAGCCAACTCCTATACGTGCAAAAAACTACCTCTACCGCAGGAAAACTGCTGGAGGTAAACAGGATGACAAAGGTGTCTTTTCTGAACTACAGATTATAAGAATAGGAGAACTTGCGATATTAGGACTCTGTGGAGAGGTCTTTCACGAGATTGCATTTAATCTAAGGAAGATAAGCCCTTTTAAATATACATGGGTTACATCTCTATGCAATGACGAACTCTCATATCTTATGCCTGAGCATGAATACAAAAGGGACAAGGAGTCAGGGAAGATGAATGTCCAGAAGGAGTTTGCTATACCTGATGAAACAGCAGAGGCACGTATATATGAGGCATTTAAGGAACTCTTTGAAAAGGTAAAATGATGGGGCTATGGATAGAGGGAGTCCTTACAGGACTTGTGGCAGGTTTTATATGCGGGCTTTTCGGGATGGGCGGTGGTTCGTTGATGGTACCTGCCATTGTCTATGTTTTTAACCTTCCAATGAAGCAGGCAGTAGGGACAAGTTTGTTTGTAATTATTTTTTCTTCAATGTCCGCACTTATCAATTACATAAGGAACAACAAGGTCAGTAGGAAACTTGTCCTTTTTATTGTACCCGCAGGTATAGCAGGTGCGCAGGCAGGAGCCCTTCTTACAAGTCGTCTATCAGATATTTTGGTAAAGTATATATTTGTGGTGGTAATTGCTGGGCTCGGTATAAAAATGTTCTTTGAGAAGGAGAACAGCAGTTCTTGTGAAGGAGGAAATTTTAATAAGATAACAGCCATTGTTATAGGGCTCCTTTCCGGTTTTGTGTCAGGGCTCTGTGGTGTTGGAGGTGCTGTGCTTATCATCCCACTTCTCTATATATTCCTTAGAGTTCCTATGCATACCTGTATAGGAACTTCCGTGGTTGTAATACTTTTTAATGCAATATCCGGTGCTACAGGGTATATCACACGAGGACTTGTGAACTTCCAGATAGGAGTTATGCTTGCCATTGGCTCCACTGTGGCAGCACCATTGGGCGCAAGGATAAGTATAAGGACAGACAGAGAAAAACTGAGGAAGATGTTTGCAGTTGTGCTTATATTAAGCGGCCTTTCAGTCCTTTTCAAGTGATATAATAGTAAATAATCAGTCAACTACGTTGCCTGAGAGGTAGAGAGTAGCAAGTAGCAAGAATGAAAGCAAAGATGACATCCATCCTAACCTTCCTTTACAAAAGGAAGGAGAAGAAATCCATCCCTACATTCCCTTAAAAAGGAAAGGAGAAAACCCCCCTTTATTAAAGGGGGGAGTATCTTTTAAATTCCCCTCTTTTGTAAAGAGGGGTGAGGGGAGATTTGACTACTCCCCCTGATAAGGGGGAGTTAGAGGAAGTTTGGTAGGGGTGGAGTCCCCTTCAATTCCTCCCCATACAAGGGGGGAGGATATAGGTGGGGGTGGTTAGAGGGGATTTTTAGGTTTAGTGTTTTGGATTTAGAGTTTATTTATAGGTAGGGGTGGAGAGTATAGGAAAAGTTTTCACCCTTCCCTTTTATCCTCTCCCCTCTGAGGGAGGGGAAACAAGAGAACAAAGGGAGAGGATGAAGATTCTCCCCCTGATAAGGGGGAGTTAGAGGAAGTTTGGTAGGGGGGAAGTTTTTGAGTTTGAGATTTTGAGTTTAATTCACGGGGGTGCAGTGAATATCTACAAAAACAGGGTGTTGGGTATAGATGAAAACGGACTTGGCCCTCTAATGGGACCGCTTGTCATTACAGGTGTCTTATTGAGGCAAGGTGAACAAGAGGTATGGTTTGACGATATCTCTGACAGTAAGAAGTTTTTCTCCAGAAATACAGAAAAGTTTTCTCAATTAGAAGAGGTGGCAGCATCCCTTTTTTACCTCTGTGAAGGGAGAGAGCCATCATCGCCGGCGGAGATACTTGCCACTTTCTGTAAAGGATACGGGTGCCTTTCAGGACTGAATATCTGTACGGACAATATCCCTCAGGAGTTTATATGGTCTGGTGTTGAAGGAAGAAAGAGAAGGTATGAGCAATTTCTGAAGTGGATGAATAGAAAGGGGATGGAGATAGAAGGGATAGAGTCCGTTGCTCTATGCCCGAGGAGAATCAATGGGTTCACAGAAAAAGGCAACCACAAGTTCCTGCTTGACCTTTCTGCCTTCTGTGAAATTATAAAGGGCATACACAACAAAGACCTGCTTTCTGTATATGCAGGCAGGGTGGGAGGACTTAAGTTTTATAGGAAATATCTGTGTTATTATATCCCTGACTATAAGTGCGTAACAATTGAAGAAAAGAAAGACGCCTCTTTATACAGGATGGAAGGAGATAATGAGGTTTTTACACTGGGCTTTTACACAGATGTGGAGGACAGATTTTTTTCTGCTGCACTTTCATCCCTTGCAGGTAAATACATCAGAGAGTTGTTTATGACAGTGATTAAAAAAACACTTGGCATATCAGAGGATATCTCTGGCTATTATGACAGCAAGACAATGTCATACATTGCAAACACCTCTTTTGGAGATATCCCTTCTGAATGTATTTTCCGCCGTAGATAGACAACATATCTAAAAGATAAGGTATAATAAAATATAGATAACTCTGGCAGAACCCTGTAAACCAGAAGGAGATAGAGATGCTTGAAAATATAAAATGGTTAGGACACTCATCTGTTTTAATAGAAAAAGAAGGTAGGTATATCTATATTGACCCATGGAAAATAAAGATAAGTGAACCAAAGGCAGATGTAGTTTTAATAACACATCCTCATTATGACCACTACAGCCCTGAAGATATAGATAAAATAAGAAAAGAAGAAACAATTATTATAGGACCTCCTGATGTAATTGAAAAAATAAAAGGAAACACAAAAAAGATAAAGCCACAGGAGGAAATTGAACTACCATTTGTGAAAATAAAAGGTGTCCCTGCATATAATATAAATAAAAATTTCCATCCGAAAAGTAATAATTGGGTTGGATATATAATACAATTTAGTGATGGTTCAATATATGTTACAGGAGATACTGACTTTATACCTGAAATGAAATGCCTTAATGTTGATATTGTTCTTCTGCCTATTGGTGGAACATATACAATGGATGCAGAAGAAGCAGGAGAAGCAGTCAATAATATGAATGTAAAGGTTGCTATACCAATACACTATGGAGAAATTGTAGGTAACAAAAAAGATGCTGAAAGATTTGCCTCTTTTGTAAAAAATGCAGAAGTAAAGGTTCTCACGACATAAGGACTGGTAAATACTTGCTGATGTCTTGCATTTTTTACTTTTGAACTGCCATCTGGTAGGTGTCAAAGGCAATCCGTAGTTCTTCATTGGTGGGTATCACAAAGACCTTCACCTTGGAATTCTCAGTACTTATCTCCTCTTCCTTTGCAAAGTTTTTATAGTTTTTCTCGTTGTCCAGGACTATACCAAAGTTTTCAAGTCCGGAAAGCGCCCTTTCCCGCACCTCAGGTGTCTTCTCTCCTGCACCACCTGTAAATATAATGGCATCCACCCTTCCTAACACTGCTATGTATGCACCAATATACTTTTTTATTCTGTAACTATAAACATCTATTGCAAGGGCAACCCTGTCCTCTTCCATCTTTTCAAGAAGATTCCTGAAGTCATTTGAGACACCTGATATCCCAAGAAGCCCGCTTTTCTTGTTCAGGATGTCATTCACCTCTTTTGCACTCAGTCCCAATGCATCCATAAGGTGAAATATCACACCAGGGTCTATATCCCCTGACCTGGTTCCCATCACAAGCCCTTCAAGTGGTGTAAGTCCCATACTCGTATCAACCGAGAGCCCGTTCCTTACTGCTGTGATACTGCAGCCATTACCAAGGTGGCAGGTAATAACATTTACATCATACTTTCCTTTGTCCATAAGTTCAGCAGCACGACGTGCCACATACCTGTGGGATGTTCCGTGGAATCCGTACCTTCTTATCCTGTGCTTCTCATAGAACTCATAAGGTATGGCATAGAGATAGGCAACAGGTGGTATTGTGGTATGGAAGGCAGTATCAAATGAAGCAACCTGTAAACTTTCAGGAAAAAGTTTCACTCCAGCCCTGATGCCTGAAAGGTTATGTGGATTATGAAGTGGCGCAAGGGACTGATACTCCTCTATCTTCTTTATAACCTCCTCTGTCAAAACAACACTCCTGTCAAATCCCTCGCCTCCATGGACAACCCTGTGTCCTACACCTCTTATCTCTTTTACATCTTTTATAATACCTTCCTTTTCATCCACGAGTGTTTTTGCAATAAGGGAAAGTGCCTCGCTGTGTGTCTTGACATCCACAGGCCTCCTGTAAAACAACTGTTGTGTCCCTTTTGTGTATGAAAAAAGTCCTGTCTCTTCCCCTAACTTCTCCACATTACCCTCAGCAACAAGGACCTCCTCTGGCATCTCAAAAACCTTGAATTTGACTGAGGAACTACCGCAGTTTATTACAAGTACTTTCATTCTTTCCCCTCTTCCAGATGCCTCTGTATAAACTCAATCGCCTTGCCTACTGTCTTTACCTGAAGTGCTGCATCCTCTTCCATCTCTATGTCAAACTCATCCTCAAATGCTGCCACAAGTTCTAAACTCTGAACGCTTTCTGCACCAAGGTCTTCAACAAACCTGCTTTCAGTGGTAATCTTTCCCTCATCCACACCAAGAACCTCTGTAATTACCTTCTTTACCCTTGCCTCTATCTCCTTCTGGTCCATTTATCCCTCCCTATCTACTTGTTTTCCTGCTTTTCCTTATTGCTTCCTTCCTTTCTTCATCTGTCATCTCATATACAGTCCTTATTGCATCCTCTTCTTCTTTTAGCCACTGCCTCTTCCTTCTTCCCATTACGGTCTTTGCTGTATTAATCATCATATCAAGTCCATATCCCTTCATAAACTTGTTGTTGACATACCATGTAAATGAAGGAAAATACTTGGGCAGTATCCCTCCTGCTGTTATATTACACATAAGCACTGCAATAGTCCCTGTATTGAATAGTGTCCCTATGCTTGTCTTTGTATGGTCCCCGATAAAAGAGCCCACCTTCAGACATCCTGTGTCCTTAGGCATACCATTAAGATAGACAGAGACATTGCTGTAGTCATTTTTCAGGTCACTGTTGGTTGTCAGTGCCCCCAAATTAACAAACTCCCCTATATAACTGTGTCCTATAAAACCATCATGGTACTTATTGGAATAGGAATAGAATATGGACTCCTCAACCTCTCCACCTACCCTGCAGACATCACCAAAACTGTTGCCTTCTCTGATATTTGCACCTGGCATAATCTGGGTATCTACACCTACATAACAGGGACCTTCTATCCGTGCTGAAGGAAATATCTCTGCACCCCTGTCTATATACACAGGGCCATTTGTGGTATCAATAACAACAAAGGGATGGACATATGACCCTTCTGCAATATACACTGCCTCTTTATCCCCGACTATAGCCGCCATAGAGTGAACATTTCCCTTTACTCCTTTTTCCCCATACCTTTTAAAGTCCTCTCTTAATATATCAGGATTGTAGACAATAAGGTCCCAGGGATAATTTATACACCTTGTCTCTTTCTCCTCTGTCCTGACATTATCCTTAACATCACTAAGAAACTTTGCCATATCACCGTTCCAGAGCTTGCCAACTGTCTCCTTTTTAGCCAGCCCGTATATAATATCACCTTGAGACATTACAACCGTTTCTTCTGTAAGGGCTATCTTTTCATCTAATGATGGCAACCACCTTCCATTTACAATAAGCATATCATCACCAAAAAAAGAACTATCATTGACAGGAAGGTTATATTTTTTTGCTGTAAGTTCTTTTATATAGTCACGCACCCAGAGTCCTTTTTCTCCATCTGGCAGGACAGCCATAATCCTATCAATAAGATGGCCATATCCACATCTGATATCAAACACACACTTGATAAAGGTAAGTGGCAAAAGGGCTTTCCACTTTTCATCCTCATAGATTAGTATCTTCATCCCTCCTCCTATTAAAAGCAGTGATCAGTGATTAGTGACCAGTAAGCAGTGATTAGTGATTAAAAAGCAGTGACCAGTGATTAGAAAGCAGTGATTAGTGATCAGTAATTAGTAATCTTCTAATCTGTGAATCTGCCAATTTTTCAATCTTACTTACTACTCTTACACCAGACAGCATACTATGGCTGTAATTACCACTATATCCTCTGCCTTTGCTCCCCTTGAAAGGTCACTCACTGGTCTTGCAAATCCCTGAAGTATTGGGCCAAAGGCAGAGGCACCTGCAAGGTACTGCGTGAGTTTATATGCGATATTACCTGCATCAAGGTCAGGAAATATCAGGACATTTGCCTGTCCTGCAACAGGGGATGGCTCCTTGAGTTTTTTCTTTGCCACTGCCTCAACAAGTGCAGTATCCCCTTGAAACTCACCATCTATATACATATCCTCACCTGCCATCTCTCTCGCAAGAATTGTTGCCTGCTGAACCTTCTCCACAAACGGATGTGATGCAGACCCTTTGGTTGAGAATGAAAGAAGTGCGGTCTTTGCCTGTTGTCCTAATATCTTTTTGAAACTCTGCGATGTAGAGACAGATATCTCTGCCAACTGTCTTGCATCAGGGTCTATATTCACCGCACAGTCAGCATAAAAAAGCACCCTGCCATCAGGAAGTTCCATAATAAAAAAACTGGAAGGGGTGGAGATGCCGGTGGCATAACCTACCGTAAGGGCTGCTGCCTGTATAACACTTGCTGTGGTAGTAGCAGCCCCTGCCACCATTGCATCCACATTGCCGGACGCAAGAAGC
>JAQVEU010000022.1 GCA_028697565.1 Candidatus Ratteibacteria bacterium | reverse complement strand
AGATGTAAAAATACAGGTTGGAAGAACAGGTACACTTACACCTGTCGCTATCCTTGAACCAGTACAGTTAGGTGGAACTACTGTTTCAAGGGCAACACTCCACAACTTTGATGAAGTAAAACGGCTGGGTATTAAAATTGGGGACAGGGTCTTTGTAGAAAAGGGAGGTGAGATTATTCCGCAGATTGTAAAACCTATCCCGGAAAAAAGGGATGGAACAGAGCAAGATATAACTATCCCAAAAGAGTGTCCTGTCTGCCACAGCAAAGTTGTGATAGACGAGGAAGAGGTAGCTATAAGGTGTCCAAATGTCAGGTGCCCTGCACAGGTAAAAGAAAGGATTATACACTTTGCTTCAAGAGATGCCATGGATATAGAAGGACTTGGAGAGAAGTGGGTAGATATACTTGTAGACAAAGGTATTATCTCTGACTATGGTGATATATATGAAAAGATTACATATGAAAAACTTATTAACCTTGAACGGATGGGAGAGAGGTCGGCAAGAAATCTTCTGGATGCTATTGAGAAGAGTAAAAACAGACCCTTTGCTAATTTGATATATGCACTTGGAATAAGACACATAGGAATACATACTGCTGAAATACTTGCTGAGCATTTCAGTTCTCTTGACGAAATTTCAAGGGCAGATATTGAGACACTTGCGGATATAAGAGAGATAGGACCTGTGGTAGCACATAGTATCACTGACTTTTTCAATAACAAAGAAAACCTTGAGGTTATTGAAAAACTGAAAAGGGCTGGTGTCAGGATGGAAAGAGAAAAACTGATGACAAAAAAAAGTGATAAACTTGCAGGACTTACATTTGTTATCACAGGCACCCTTAATGGTTATACGAGGGATGAGATAACAGAAGTGATAAAAAAGTATGGTGGCAGGGTAACATCTTCTGTCTCTTCTAATACTGACTATCTTGTATGTGGTGAAGAACCAGGTTCAAAGTTTGATAAGGCAAAGGCACTTGGAGTAAAAATTATCACAGAGGATGAGTTTAAAAAACTTATTGGAGAAATATGACATACAAAGAAATGATGGCCTATTTTCTCAAACATATAGAGGTTGAACGGAACCTTTCAAAAAACACTGTGGCTGCATATATGTCAGACCTTGAAAAATTTGGAGAGTTTCTGTCTCTTAACAACTATACACTTGAAGATATCAACAGCGAAGGAATTACTAAATGTATCCTGTTTCTTAAAAAAAGAGGACTTTCTTCCTCTTCTGTGGTAAGGACCTTTTCTGCTGTAAGAGGGTTTTATAAATTTTTGGCTGGGCAGGGAATGATAAAAAGGAATCTAATGCCAGAAATAGAATCACATAAGGTTGAAAGGGTACTACCCGAAGTATTAAGCAAGGAAGAGATAACTACCCTTATAAAAAATTTGTCAGAAAAGGATAAAGTGAGAAATGTGGCGATTATTGAACTTATATATGGGGCAGGGCTTCGTGTTTCTGAACTCACAGATATAAAGTTGGAGGATATAAATTTTGAAAAGGGGTATATAAAGATAAAAGGGAAGGGTAGCAGGGAACGGCTGGTATTTCTTAACAAAAATGCACTCTCTGCAATAGACCACTATCTGCGGGAACGGGCAGACACAAAAACTGGCTCTTCTATATGGCTGTTTCCTAACAGAGGTAGTAAAAAGATATCCAGACAGAGTATATGGAAGATAGTAAAAAAGGTATCCGTCTATTTGCCAGTGGAGAAGAGGGTAAGTCCACATACCTTCAGACACTCATTTGCCACACATCTGCTTGAAGGTGGTTTAGACCTGAGGATAGTGCAGGAACTACTTGGTCATAAGTCACTTGCCACAACAGAGATATATACCCACCTCAACAGGAAGCATATACACTCGGTCTATAAAAAGTTTCATCCCCGTGCATAACTAAAAACTCTAAATTTCAAACTCAAAATCTCATTTCCCTACTTCTCTGGGACCTGGTCCCAGTTGTTGCTCAATAGTTTTCTTTTAGATGTATCCACTTCTCATCTAACTTTGCAAGAGAGTCATATGCCCTTGCAAGATAGAGTGAATCAAGCACAGCAATAGCAGCCATTGCCTCAACCACTGCATATATCCTTCCCACAAGTGTGGGGTCTCTTCTTGTAATGGGCTTTAGTTTTTCTTCCCTCATTGTCTTCATATTTATGGATGTCTGCTCTATAGAGATGGTGGGCGTTGGTTTTACTGCTACCCTTAATACAATATCTTCTCCATTTGTAATACCTCCCAAAAGTCCTCCTGCATTGTTTGTTCTGAATCTTATCCTGCCATCCTTTGTTATGTATGGCTGGTCATTGTTTTCCGAACCTTTCATATGACCTACTTTAAATCCAGCACCAAACTCTATCCCTTTGACTGCTCCAATACTACATATCGCATGGGCAAGTAGTGCCCCCATCTTATCAAAAACCGGCTCTCCAAGTCCGGCTGGGACATTATGTATGATGAGTTCTATTATACCTCCGGCTGTGTCTCCCTCTTCCTTTATCTCAAGGACTTTTTTCTCCATTTTTTCTGCTGCCTCAAGGTCAGGACAGTTAATCTCGTTTTTTCTGTAGTTTTCCTTGACCTCTTCCCATCCCATATCCTTTGCTCGTATACCCATACACTCTTTTGTATAGGCAAGCATTTCTATCCTCTCCCTTTTAAGAATAAACTTCGCAACTGCTCCACCTGCAACCCTTGTCACAGTCTCCCTTCCTGATGCCCTTCCAGCACCACACCAGTCCTGTGCCTCCCCATATTTTAAAAAGAAGGAGTAGGTGGCATGCCCTGGTCTGAATATGTCCTTGTATTCCCTGTACTGGTCAATATGTACCTTTTGCGTATCAACATTGTATATAATTATTCCAACAGGTGCCCCGGTAGTTACCCCATCCTGTCCTATCCCAGCAAAAATCTCACACTGGTCTGTCTCTTTTCTTGGACTGTTCAGTTTGCCTTTACCCGGTCTTCTCTTGTCAAGTTCTTCCTGTATAACTTCCTTTGTAAGTTTTAGTCCAGGTGGTACTCCATCAACTATTACAGCAAGTCCAGAACCCTTCCCTATACCGTAGGACTCACCACAGGTTGTAATACGAAATATCCTTCCAAAACTATTTCCTAACATATTGTTCCTCCTCTTTGTATGTCTGCTCCTATCTTTGTCATTAACTCTACAAAATTTGGAAAGGTTACACTCACTGCTTCCGCAGTATCCACCCTGGTTGTTCCATCTGCTATTAAGCCAGCAAGTGCCAGAGCCATCACCACTCGGTGGTCTGAATGTCCATTGACCTCTGTCCCTTTAAGAGTGCTATGGTGTATTATCAGCCCATCAGGTACTTCCTCTATCTTTGCGTTCATCCTTGATAGCTCTTCTGCCATAACCTTTATCCTGTCTGTCTCTTTAATACGTGCATGTGCCACATTGTATATTTTTGTAGTTCCTTCAGCAAAACAACCTGCAACTGCCATAGCAGGCAAAGCATCAGGCGTGCTGTTAAGGTCAAGTTCTGTCCCTTTTAATCCACATCCTTTAATATGGATACCCTCTTTTTCTATCCTTATGTCCGCACCCATCTTTTGAAGATACGTTATTACCATTCTGTCACCTTGAACATCATCTATATCCAGCCCCTTAATCAGAATATCCGAGTTAGTTATGGCACCTGCCACAAGAAAGAAGGTTGCAGAACTCCAGTCAGCAGGGATTGCTTTTTCAAAACACTTATATGTCTGGTTCCCCTTAACCCTAAAAAATGTGTAGTCACTATTTCTTTTATATATAATCCCTCTCTCATCAAGCCACCTCAGTGTCATCTCTATATAAGGAACCTCATAAACATTTACAACACTTATCTCTGTGTCCTGCTCTGCCATAGGAGTAGATATAAGCAAAGAAGATACGAACTGTGAACTTATACCATTAACCTGTGTTTTCCCTCCCTTTATCTTTCCTTTTATTTTTATAGGTGGTCTTCCATTGTTCATTATAGAAGTAGCAGATGCACCAAGGGTATTTAGTGCATCAAGCAGTGGCTGAACAGGTCTTGTTCTTAATGACTCATCACCATCTAATATAACCTCAAAGTTACCGAGTGAAGCAACCCCTGTAAGAAGGTTGAGGGAGGTACCAGAGTTTGATAGGTTAAGTGGCCCTTCTGGTTTGATTATCTTGCCTGCTGTACCTTCTATAAGCCAGTCCTTACCTGATGTATCTATGTGTGCCCCTAATTGTATGCATCCCCGTACAGATGCGAGTGTATCTTCTGACATCAGCGGGTTTATAAGTTTTGTTATACCTTCAGCAAGAGTACCTATAATTACACCCCTGATGGTATGTGACTTTGAGCCAGGGATAACCACTTCTCCCCTTATCTTTTCCGTCTTTTTAACGATAATATCCATCGTAAAATTATATCATACAGGTGCGGCATTTCTCAATATCTTATTGCTACTCCTTGTTAAGTAGTGGTTTTTAATATATAATCTTTTCTATGAAGAAAAAAATAAAGGTACACCTCAGAGAAGAGGGTTATTTTATTTATACAGGATATCCACTGAAAGATATCGGAAGGTTATTTAATAAAAGGTATGGCAGAAAGATTCTGGTTCTGAGTGATAACAAAGTATTTCCTCTTTATGGAAAGGTTGTAAAAGATTCTATTATAGAGGCAGGGAAGGAAGTTATTGAGGTTATTGTTCCTCCGGGTGAGAGGCAGAAAAGTTTAGGTAGTGCATTTAACATTCTGAAAAAATGTGCTGAAAATAATATGAACAGAGATGATACTATTTTAACATTAGGAGGAGGGGTAATAAGTGATTTAGGTGGTTTTGTTGCATCCATTTATATGAGAGGAATAAACTTTGTTGCAGTACCGACAACACTACTGGCACAGGTAGATGCTGCTATTGGTGGAAAGACAGGTGTCAATTTGCCTTTTGGAAAGAATCTTGTTGGTAGTTTCTATCAGCCCTCTTTTGTGTATATGGACTATAGTACACTATCAACCCTCCCTGAAAGGGAGATGAAGCAGGGATTGGCAGAAATAATAAAATATGGAATAATAAAAAGTAAAAAAATTTTCAATCTTTTCAAAAATACAAAGACGGGTGAAATAAAAAAGCACCTGCCCTTTCTGATTGAAGAGAGTGTTAGAATAAAAAAAGGTGTGGTTGAAAAGGATGAGAAGGAAAAGAAGGGACTGCGAGAGATTTTAAATTTTGGTCATACACTTGGACATGCAATAGAGATTTCTCGTCTTTCAAGGTTCTCTCATGGTGAGTGTGTATCACTGGGTATGGCAGGGGAGACATATATTTCCTGGCGTATTGGGCTTTGCAGTGAAGAGGTATACAGGACAGTAAAAAATATCTTGAAACAGCACGGTCTTTTTTACAATTTTTCATCCATTGCAGTAGATAATAAAATGTTTGACTATCTTAAATATGACAAAAAAGTGAGGCAGGGGAATATTAGATTTGTTCTTGTGAAAGATATTGGCAGGGTTGAAAGTGTTGTTGTTAAGCAGGAGGATGTTAAGAAACTTATAAAGGAGATGATAAAAGATGAAAAGGATGGATGAGGTAAGAAAGAAGATAGATGAAATAGATAGTAAACTCCTTGACCTTCTTAACACAAGGGCAGAGATTGTAAAAGAGATAGCAGAGATTAAAAAGGAAAAAGTTCTACCTCCTTTTGACCCATCCCGGGAGAAAAAAATAATAGAGGAGTTATCCCGCAAGAACAGAGGACCACTTACAGATAAAGATATTGAACTTATAATGGAAACGATATTCAAGATATATAGGGGAATGTTCAGACCCCTTCGTATCTCATATCTTGGTCCGGAAGGAACATTTACACACCAGGCAGCACTGAAGAAGTTTGGAGAAAAGAGTGAGTTTATTCCGTGCAAGACCATAGACCACATATTTAGGGATGTAGAGCAGGACAGAGCTGACTATGGTGTTGTCCCTATAGAAAACTCTATAGAGGGAGTGGTAACACATACACTTGATATGTTTGTAGAGAGCAATTTGAATATCACAGCAGAGATACTGCTTGATGTTCACCACTACCTGCTTTCAAAAGCAAAGTCACTAAGAGATATAAAGAAGGTCTATTCACATTATCAGGCGATAGGCCAGTGCTGGAACTGGATTGTAGAGAACCTGCCTGATGCAAAACTGATAGAAACAGAAAGTACAACGACAGCGGTGAAGATGGCAAAGAAAGAAAAAAATGCTGCCTCTATTGGTTCACTTATTGCCGCAGATATTTATAACATAGGAGTTCTGGCAGAGAGGATAGAGGACTATGGCGAGAATATCACAAGGTTTTTGGTAATAGGTAAAAATTTCTCAGGAAAGACAGGTAAAGATAAAACATCAATACTGGTTTCTATAAAAGACAAGGTAGGAGCACTTCATGATATACTTCTGCACTTTAAGAACAACAGTATCAACCTTACCAGAATTGAATCAAGGCCCAGCAAAAAAAAGGCGTGGGATTATATATTCTTCTTTGATTTTATAGGGCACAAGGATGACCCTTCAGTGAAAAATGTACTGAAAGAGATAGAAAAGGAAAGTGTTTTCCTTAAGGTTTTAGGTTCTTATCCAATAGGTGGGAAAGATGGATAATAAAATTAAACGGGGGTTGATATGGCTGACATCATTATAATGAGTTCATCTGCCACGAAACAGCAGATAGACAATGTAGTTAAAAAGATAAAAGGTCTGGGATTTAATGTAAACCTTAGTAAAGGTGCGGAAAAGACCATTATAGGTATTATAGGAGATACAAGGGGTATATCTGATGAGGCATTCAAGATTCTTCCGGGAGTAGGGGAAGTAATAAGTATATTAAAGGACTATAAACTTGCAAGCAGGGAGTTCCATCCCTCCGATACTGTGATAAAAGTGAAAAATATAGAGATAGGAAGTAATACACTGACTGTTATTGCCGGTCCCTGTTCTGTTGAGAGTAAAAGACAACTTTTAAAAACAGCCGAGTTTGTCAAGAGATGTGGTGGTAAGATTCTTAGAGGAGGTGCCTTTAAACCAAGGACCTCACCATATTCTTTTTCAGGGCTTGGACTTGAAGGACTCATGATATTGAAAGAGGTAAAGGAAGAGACAGGTATGCCTGTAATTACAGAGGTTCTTTCTCCTGAGGATGTGGACAGAACTATAGAGGTTGCGGATATACTCCAGATAGGTGCGAGGAATATGTTTAACTATCGGCTTTTACAAAAGGTAGGACAGGTAGGCAGGCCTGTTCTTTTGAAGAGGGCCTTTTCAGCAACAATAGGTGAGTTTCTCAACTGTGCTGAATATATACTTAAAGAAGGAAACAGAAATGTAATATTATGTGAACGTGGTATAAGGTCTTTTGATACTGCATTTACGAGGAACACCCTTGACCTCTCTGCTGTGGCTGTATTGAAAAAAGAGACACATCTACCTGTATTTGTTGACCCCAGCCATGGGACAGGCAGGAGAGACCTTGTGCTCCCGATGAGTAAGGCATCTATTGCGGCAGGGGCAGATGGACTGATGATAGAGGTCCATCCTAAACCGGAAGAAGCACTATCAGATGGTTTTCAATCGTTAACATTTGATATGTTTGCCCACCTTATGGAAGAGATAATGCCTTTGGTGAAGGTAGTAGGAAAGAAAATATAAATTGAAAGAAAGGAGAACAAATGGAAAAGTTAAAGGTAGGAATTATAGGGACAGGAGGGATAGCGCAGTTAACACATATCCCGTCTTTGAAAAGAATTGAAGGGGTTGAAACTACAGCAATAGCGGATGTCAATCAGGAAAAACTGAGATATGTGGGTGAAAAATTTGGGATAAGATACACTTTTACTGATTGGGAAAAGTTACTTGAAACAGATATTGATGCAGTGATTATCTGCTCTCCCAATGCCCTACACGCAGAGCAATCCATAAAAGCAATGAGGTCTGGCAAGGATGTTCTTTGCGAAAAACCAGTATGTCTGACATCAAAAGAAGCAGAAGACATATTCAGTGTAGCAGACAAAACAAAAAAGATATTTATGGCAGCGTTTCCCAGAAGATTTTCAGGAGAGGCAAAGGTGTTAAAGCCAATGATAGACAGAGGAGAATTTGGAGAAATCTATTACATAAAGGCGTCATATTTGAGAAGACGCGGTATTCCTGGACTGGGGACATGGTTTACAGATAAAAAACTTGCAGGTGGTGGTCCTATGATGGATGTTGGTGTCCATATGCTTGACCTTGTTATTTATCTTTCAGGAGCACCTGAGCCGGAGATTATTTTTGGTACAAAATATGAAAAGTTTAAAGATAAAGCAACAGATGGTGGGTGGCCACCTTTGGAGACAAGGGTAGGAGATAAACCCAAAGGGAAGATGGATGTTGAGGACCTTGCCTGTGGATTTGTAAAACTATCTACTGGTGCCACACTATTTGTTGAGGCGAGCTGGGCGGGTAATTCTGAAACAGGGCTGAAGGCAAGTTTGTTTGGGACTCTTGCAGGTGTCAGTATGCCGGACCCACAGGATCCACAAAGCCCTGTAAGGATATTTTCTGAAAACCATGGGGTCCTGACAGATGTAGTTCCGTTTATGCCCCCTTCCGATATGTACTATGAAGAGATGGCCCATTTTATTGAGTGCGTAAGGAAAAGGAAGGGACCCATAACAAAAAGAAGAGAGATTATGGCAGTTGTAAAAATAATTGAGGGTATATATAGGTCAGCAGAGACAGGGAAGCCAGTCATTTTAAAGAGTAGCAAGTAGGGGGTAGCAAGTACCCTTCACCCTCCCCCCGCAGAGCGGGGAGAGGTAAATCCCCTAAATTCCCCCCTTTTATAAAGGTTCTCCCCTTTGACAAAGGGGAGCAAGAGGGGATTTAATTCCTCCCCATATGAGGGGGGAGGATATAGGTGGGGGTGGAAACAGAAAGAGTAAAATGGAAGAATAAAGAGTGAAAAGAGATAAGGAAACAGTGAAGAGGGAAAGGAGTATTTATAAGAGAACTGGAAGACAGGGACTTGAAAAAGGACTGGTTCAGATATATACAGGTGAAGGAAAAGGGAAAACAACAGCAGCGTTGGGGTTATCTTTAAGGGCCGCAGGTGCAGGACTGAAGGTGGGCTTCTTCCAGTTTTTCAAAAGGCCTGTCTCAGGTGAGATTAAACTATTAAGGGATATAAAAAATATAGATATCTATAACCCTGCGCCTTTCCATCCTACGTTTCAGTATATGTCAAAGTCAGAGTTAGAGAGGTATAAAAAGAGATTCCGAAGGATATGGGTAAATGATGTTATCAACACTATTAAACAAAAACATTATGATGTAATAGTCCTTGATGAAATTCTTATTGCTATTCGTGATGGTTTTTTAGATGAAGATAACTTGCTTCGTCTAATTGAAGAGAGAGATAAGAATTCTGAGATTGTCCTTACAGGAAGATATATAACAGAAAGATTGACAGACAGGGCAGACATTATTACGGAGATGAAGAAGATAAAACATCCGTTTCCTGAGATTAGGGCACGGAGGGGAATAGAGTATTAAAAGAATGAGACGGATAGATAATAGACAGAATGTGTATTTTCTTCTGAAAGGGAGGAGAAAAAGATATGGAGAAGATAACAGGAGAAGTATTAAAGGTTTTGAAAGAGCGAAGAAGTATAAGAAGATATAAAAAAG
>JAQVEU010000021.1 GCA_028697565.1 Candidatus Ratteibacteria bacterium | reverse complement strand
ATTTTTAGGTTTAGTGTTTTGGATTTAGAGTTTAATATAAGAGTAGCGAGTAGAGAGTAGCAAGTAGCGAGAATAAATATCCTTACTTTTAGGTTTAGTGTTTTGGATTTAGAGTTTATTTATAGGTGGGGATGGAGAGTAAGGGAAAGTTTTCACCCTCCCCTTTATCCCCTCCCCTCTCAAGGGCGAGGGATTAAGAAGAAATTACTTTTTGATATAAATATAATGGATAAATGAGGCAGATGATGAAAGATAGAAAATGCAGTTACACAAGTATCCATCTGGTCCACCTAACATTTTGTAAGATATTTTTCGGAGATGTTACCACCTGTTATTATACACACTATCTTTTTATTCTTTATTCGCAATTTTCTACTGAGAACAGCAGAAAGTCCTACAACACCTGCTGGTTCACTTACAACCTTAATATCTCTTAGTAAAACATTCACTCCTTCAAAAATCTCGTCATCACTCACTAAAACTATATCATCAATAAATTTTTTTACAATGGAGAAATTCAATTCACCTGGCTTCCTAACAGCAATTCCTTCTGCAAGTGTATCTACTTCTGATAATTCACATATCTTGCCTTTCTTCCATGACTGATACATTGAAGGCGCACCCTCTGCCTGAACACCTACCACCATTACTTCTGGTCTCAAGGTTTTTACAACTATAAGGGTCCCTGCAATAAGTCCTCCGCCCCCTATAGGTACAACAATATAATTTATATCCGATATATCCTGAAAAATTTCAAGTGCAACCGTTCCTTGACCAGCAATTATGTAAGGGTCATCAAACCCATGAATAAAGGTCAGACCATCTTTTTCTGCTTTTTTAAGTGCATAGTGATAACTTTCTATATAGTCCTTACCTCTTATTATTACAGATGCCTTTTCTTTTATTTTTTCAACTTTTTCATAAGGGGTAATCTCAGGGACAACAATAGTTGCTTTAAAACCTTCCTGATGTGCAATATATACAACACCAAGTCCATGATTTCCTGAACTTGCACATATAATACCCCTTGCCTTTTCTTTATCGGACAAACTATGAATCTTGTTTATCACACCTCTTATCTTGAATGCACCTGTCCTTTGAAGATTTTCAAGTTTAAGAAAAACAGTATTGTCTGTTTTTCCATTTAGTTCTTCATTTGTGATAAGTGGTGTTCTATAGATCTTATTCCTGATAACATCCTTTGCCTTTAAGACATCCTTTATGGTTATCATAGTGCCTTGTGTAATAGAACCATCCCTGGAGTTGCTCCTGTAAATTTTCCATCAAGCATAACCAATTTACCATTAACTATTACTGCCTTAATTCCCTCTGCTGGTAACGTGGGCTCTTTATATGTGGCACAGTCCTTGATTTTATTAAGGTCAAATATCACAATATCAGCAAAATTCCCTGTTTTTATTGTCCCTCTTTTTTCCAAACCCAGTTTTTCTGCAGGTCCTGTTGACATCTTATATATTGCCTCTTTTAGAGTTAATAAATTCTCTTCTCTCACATACCTTCTTATAACCCTTGGGAAACTTCCCCATAGACGTGGATGAGGACGTCTACCAGGAAGCCCATCCGTGCCTATAAAAGACATAGGTGCTTTCAAAAATGTCTTAACAGAGTCCTCAGACATTGTAAAACGCACTATACTTGCCATCCCTTTTTCTTGTAAGATAATATCCATAAGAAACCGTGCAGGTGATACAGATAACTTTTCGGCTATCTCTTTTATGCTGTACCCTTCCATCCATCTATTATTACTGGAATTGACCTGATTTATAATTATCTTATTCCACCGGTTTTTCATCACTGAACTCATTTCTTCTTCTGCCCTTTTTCTCAAGGATATATCCTTTAATCTTTTAAGTATCTTTCCCTGTCCACCTTCCCGTATCCATAGAGGCAGCAAAACTGTAATAGTAGTAGAACTTGCAGTATAGGGATATACATCATAGTTTATATTCATCCCTGCCTTTCTTTTTTTAGTTATTATGGATATTATATCTTCTGTCTTATTCCAGTTTTCTTCTCCTGATACTTTCATATGTGATATTTCCACAGATGTATTTGCAGATTTACCTATCTCTATACCCTCTCGTATACTCTGAATAATTTTTCCTTCTTCGCCCCTGATATGTGTAGCATATATACCGCCAAACTTTGAGACAACCTTTGCAAGTTCTATTATCTCTTCTGTTTTTGAAAAAACTCCCGGTGTATAGATAAGCCCTGTGGAAAGCCCGAAACAGCCCTGTTCCATAATACTATATAGGGCATTCTTCATCTCTTTCATCTGATTTGAAGAGCCCTCTGCCATTACTTTCAGGTTGTTATGTCCTACAAGAGGTGCGATGTTTGTTGTTAAGGAAGATATTTGTAATACTTCAAGATATCTTTTCCATGTAAACCAGTGGGAACACATGCCTTTTCTGCCGATTAACGAAAACCACTCTTTTATAAATGGTAGTGTCCTTTCTGTATAGGGAGCGCCTGAAATACCACAATTACCTATAACCTCTGTGGTAATACCCTGACTGACCTTTGCCAGAAACGGAGTTTTTTTTGTGATAACAAAGTCATTATGACTGTGGATATCAATAAAACCAGGGACAACAAAAAGACCTGTTGCATCAATTAATATATCCGATTCTGTCTTGACCTTCCCAATAGATATAATCTTTGAACCAGCAATTCCGATATCTGCAATCCTTATCCTACCTTTTTCATCAATTATCGTCCCATTTTTTATCACTAAGTTCATCATTTGTAGTTATTATGTATTTTAAGCACAGGGATGTCAAATTTTTTATAGCACAGGATATTGGTTTTGTATTATAATAAATGGGGGACTAAATATATGGGAAAGAAGAAAAAAAGAGGGGATAATAAACCAGTAAATTTTTTTACATTCCTGTTTTTCGTTGTTTTTTTCTATACTGTCAAAATAGTCCCATCTGTGCTATATCCTTTTTTGAGCGGACTGGGAGGACTGATTGCTTTTTATACAATGGGAGAAAGAAAGAAGATTATACTAAAAAATATGGATATTGTATATGGGAATACCATCAGCAGAAGAAAAAAGCAAGAGATGTGCAGACAGATATTTACAGGTATAATAATGAGTTTATATGAGTGCATACAGATAGCAAAGATAACGGATGAGCAACTTATTAATATGGCTGTGATAGAAGGTGAAGAAGTATTGCAAAAGGCATTGGGTGAAGGGAAAGGGGTTGTAGGAATATCTGCACATTTAGGAAATTTTCCTCGCTTACAGGCAGTTCTGGCAAAAAAGGGCTATCCTGCAACATTTTTTTCAAGACCACCTTCAGGAAGATACTTGACAAAGTTTTTTAAAAAACTTATTGCATCTAAAGATGTTCCTCTGTTGTATATCAGCAATAGAAGGCAGGCAATAATAGATGCACACAGATGGATAAAAAATAAAGGGATGCTATGTCTCTATATTGACCAGCATGACAGCAAGGGAGTTGAGGTGGAATTTTTCGGGAAAAATGTCTTTGCACCTACAGGTGCTGCCACATTTGCAAGGAGATATAACTGCCCTGTTTTGGGACTTTTCACATACAGGATGGCTGATGGTAGACAGAAGATTATTATTGAAGGACCCTATAAACTACAGAAGACAGACAATGCTACAGAAGATATCAGGATAAATACAGGGTTTTTCCTTAAAAGGATTGAGCACTATATACGACTATATCCTGAACACTGGTACTCATGGCTACACAAACGTTTCCCTGGCCTATATTAAATAAAGAGATGTCATAATAATGGCTGTAATAATACCTACTGAAAGGTTATCATTGACCTTCATGGGCAAAACCTCTACAACAGAGGCAACCAAAGCACCTGTTATTAAAAGAGGCAGGGATATAGTTAAAAGTGGGGATATTGCCAGTCCTATAGCCAGGTTGAATAACAATCCACCTACCAGACCTTCAAGTGTCTTCCCAGGAAATATCTCCCTTTTGCCATATCTTGTGCCTATGATACCACTTCCTGCATCACCAAAAACAAGAAAAAGCAGTGTTGCAATACATATATCTTTTGGGAAAAAAAGGATAACAAAAACAGCAAGAATAAAATATGTATCACCTGTAAATTTTCCCGACTTTTCCCTAAATATTCCTTTTCCCTTGCTCGTAATATATTCCCATACAGCAGGATGTTTCCACCTCTCATATTCCATTGAAAGAAGGAGTGTTAAAAAGAAGGATGCTAACATAAGCGGGATAAATACTCTATCCGTAATCAAATAAATAATGGGAAATAGAGAACCCATTATTATCCTGTAAAGTTTACGTCTTCCTATCTTCATCGGTTTTTCTTCCTCATATCTTTTACAACATCAGGATTTACCAGTAGCCCTGTAATAATAAGCAAAATGGTAGCGATGGATGTTTGAAGAAATATCCCCATATTGGCGCGGAGACCATAGGCAAAAAACATACAGATAAAAAAGAAAAATACACAGGAAAGTAGCACCTTTGGAGAACGAGGATTTATCTTCTGAGCAACAAACCAGAGGATAATCACAAGAGGGAAAAGTATCGGCATAAGAAAGAGTACCACACCACCAGTAGTAGCAGCACCTTTACCACCCTTAAAACGAAGAAAGACAGAATAGCAGTGTCCGAAGATAGCAGAAATGCCAACTATTGTGAGGAGTATTATATTATTGATGCCAATGTTTCTGGCAAAGACCATAGGAATAATACCCTTTATAGTATCTCCTACCCAGACAATAATCCCCCACTTTTTTCCCACATTCCTTGCCACATTGGCAGCACCAGGGTTGCCTGTACCTATCTCTCTGATATCATTGCCTGTAAGAAAAAAGGTAAAAAGATAGGCAAAAGAAACACTCCCGATAATATAACCCATCACGATACAATATACTATCTCCACTGAAAATATTATACCTGAACTTACCTGCTTTTTCTATATCTTGATAGGAATACCTTTTTCCATTGACTCATGTGCCTTAATTGTAACTGCAAGGGTCTTTACTGCATCTATATAGTCGGACTTTACACGTGATGGGTCCCCTGCTGCCACTGCCTTTATAAATGTTTTGTCTTCTTCAAGCATAGGGTCAATGGAAGACGTAATTATAACCTTCTTGTTTCCCTTATCTACCGTAAGGGTATTACCCTGATAGTCCACAATTATTCCTTTTCCTACAACTTCTACTCCACTGTTAAATCCGCTCCATAGCCAGGTACAGGTCAGATTTCCGATGTATCCATCTTTGAATTTTAATAGGAGGCAGGATGCATCCTCAACATCATAGTCAGGATATATTTTGTTGTTAATTCCCTCTATCTTCCAGCCGAAAATCTCTTCTACTTCCCCTAAAAGGTATTGCATCATATTGACTATGTGTGTTGCCTGTTCAATAAGTTGACCACCTGACATTGCCTTTGTAATAAGCCATCTATTTTTACCTTCACCCGGGACACCACCATAATATCTTCCTCTCACAAAGGCAATCTGTTCCTTTGTAATAATATCCCTTGCCTCCTCAATAATATCAAAATACCTGAGAACATAGCCCACACCTGTAATGATACCCTTCGCCTTTACCTTCTCTGCGATATCCTCTGCC
This sequence comes from Candidatus Ratteibacteria bacterium, assembly GCA_028697565.1. Lineage (GTDB taxonomy): Bacteria > Ratteibacteria > UBA8468 > B48-G9 > JAFGKM01 > JAAYXZ01. Next base: position 4,292 of record JAQVEU010000021.1, on the reverse strand, counting down.
TTTTTCATGTCCAGATGAACGGGCTTCTCAACAAAAAAGTGGATGCCCTTTTCTATACAGAGTTCCTCCTGCCCCTTATGGGCAAATGGTGGCACACAGATATAGCAGACATCCATCTTTATTTCATTCAGCATCTTTTCAAAATCAGTATATACCTTTCCCCCATACCTCTGTGCTGACTTTTCTGCTTTCTCTTTTTCTATATCGCACATACATACAAACTCTACATCTTCAAGTTTTGCCAGGCGCTCCATATGTGCACCTGCTATCCCTCCACACCCAATAAATCCTATCCTTACCTTCACCTTTTTTCCTCCTTAGTTGGTCCTTCCAAAATGTGATTAACCTATCTTATTCAGGTTCAGGAACAATCGCAATAAGCCGACAGGGAACCTGAACAGCACCGGGAATCTTTAGAGGTAAAACACACACCTTTATTTTTTCCTTGTTTATCTTCCACAGGTTTATAGGTATACAGACAGTTGATATTCCTGCCTTAAAAAATTCTACAAATATCCCCCGCGGTTCAGAGTGATTTTCGTAGACATCTGATATAAACAGGTGGATGGACTGGGAGGCAATCCATCTGATAGCATCCTTCCCATAAAAATATATATCCGTAGCATCAAAATGGTGTTCTTTTTCCCATCCAGTATCAATAATTAGACATCCTGTATTTACCTTAATGCCTGTCTCTTCCAGTTCTGCAACACTTATTTCTCTGCCCTTCCCTTTTCTTTCAAGACGTATGAGAGTGGCATCAACCATAAAAAGTTTTTCAAGCGGACAGTTACCAGCATCAATACCATCTTTAAATTCTTCAATATGCCCTGGAAAATCAATATAAGTTCCTGACATAGAAGAAAGTGTAAAGTTATGAATAACCCCTCTATATGTCTGTTCAGAGACGGGTATTTTTACTATAGATGTTGTATACTCTTCCTTTTTGATATCCAACGTAAGGTCTATGATTTTCATTTTTACATCGTCTCCAATAACCGTTGTAAAGCCCTGACTGACTTATAAAATGTCTCAAGAGTTTTTGTAAGTCCGGGTTTTAAAGAAAGAAAACCGTCAAAACTGCGGCACCTCATTATTGATATCAGTTCTTTTATTTCTGCATTGCCATAGCCAGGAAGGTCAAAAGAACCTGTAAAAAGTGCATCATCTACATAAAAAACATATATCCACTTTCTTATTGAAGGTGAGACATCCAAAAACGGTTTCTCTCCATTTAAAACAAAATGGGCAGGATTGAAGGCAAGCCGCATACATGGACTGTTAACCATTTTAAGTATTTCCAGACATTCCTTAGAATTGCCAAAATATGTCCCTGGTGTGTTTTCCAGCACACAAACGATATTCCTTTTTTCTGCTATCCCTGAAAGGAACTTTAATGTCTCAACCATTTTCCCTTCTACCCATTCATTGTTTCTACCTGACGGATGGAGCACAAGATATGAGGCATCAAATATCTCTGCCTTTATAATACAATTTTCAAGAAGATTAATATTTTCTTCATTTCTTTCAAATTCAGGAGAAACAGTAATCCCTGGGTCAATACCTGAAATTTTCATTCCCTTTACTGTTAACATCTTATTCAGATTATTACAAATATCATCAGGATGGTTTAGAACTGGTTGTCCATAAATATTCCTTAACTCCAGATATTTTATCCCTTCTTCATTTAAGGCAGTAATAATCTCCTCTGGATTGTCAGAAATTTCATCACTCACAGCGGACAAAGTGAACCTTTCATTTTTAAGGTTTATCTTTGAAATCTTGCCCCTCTGTATAACACAATCTATACAGTTAGGGTTATCACACAAAAACAGGGCAGGATTTTTTCGGAGTTCCTTCAAAAGAAGTTTTACCATTGGCTTTGCTTTGATGAGACGGACAACCGCATTTCCAATAGTTCCTATCTTCATCACATCTGCATCTTTTAAAATTCTATCTACTCCTATGAAATTTCTGTGCGGTCCAGGATATTTTTTAAGGACTTTTTCTCGACCTCTGCCTTTTTTATCGATATATTTTACCTTATAATCTGATAGATATGGCAGGTTAGCGTATTCTTCAACTGTATGTAGTATTGTATTCCTGTCCTGGTCAACACCAAGTAAAAGGATACGACCGTTCCTATCAATCAATCTGCCATAAGGAGTATTTTTACCGCAGGCAGTAGGCGATTTTATATGGTCTTCTATTATTTTTTCAGCATCCTTTCCCCATGCAGCAACAGAGTGTGTCGGATGAAAACTTTTGAGCACCCCGGGGCTTGTACTGAATATCTTTGCAATGGTAGCATTTCCAAGTGGATAAGGCATCATCAAAAGCCCCTCACTACTCACTACCTCTTGAAGTGCTTTTATAACTGTTTCAGCCCCACCTTCCACCATTCCGATACTACTCAGGGAACTATGAACAATAACACTATCACCTTTTTTAAGACCAATCTTTTTTAATCCTGCCTTAATATTTTCCTTTGTTATCATATTTATTTCTCATATTTTTATGTCAGAATTATACCACAACTTTAAAAAATATCTCTAATTATCTCATTAATTTTTTTATACAAACAAGCGAACAAATTCTGTTTTATCTGCATCTTAAAAAAATGAAAGGTGTGTGTTTCTTATATTTCAAAGGTATCCTCTGAATCACTTATTATTTCTCCCTTTTCAAAATATCTTGTAAGGTTTTTAATCTTATGCGGAGAGTAAAAATCAAAATCTACTGATGTCCTGTGTGCCAGATACAATACAAACCCTGTGCCACCAGCAAGATAAAAATTTAATTTGTTTGTAAACCTCAATGCTTTTAAAATATCTTTCTGTTCTTTACTTAGAATTTCACAATGAATCGGTTATAATAAGGACTTTTCTGATTGCTTCTTCATATTTTCCTTTTCCTATTTTTACATTAAGGATATTAAGCATGAAGTTCAATAACTTTTTATTCTCATAGCCCTCTTGATGGACTCCTTAGAACAACCCTGATTGGTGCTTTCTTGTATCTTTTTAAAAGCCAGATTATTTCTTCATCACCTCCACAATTTAAAATACTTTCAATAATTATTTTTTATCTGCTTCAAAAGAGATTTTGCTCAACTCATAACTCCAAAGAACTCTTTTCAGTTTTTCTCTTTTCATATCTGTTTTATTACCTTACACATTTTATTAATTCTACCTAAAATTTATAATGTTGTAAATAGAAAAATAGATTTATGAAAAGAGGGGAAGATGTGATAAGATATAGACAGAAAATGGAAACTAAGAGTTTTATAATAAAAGAGAATTTACATCTGACAGAGAAACTTTACCTTCTGATATTAGAAGGAAGTTTTAGTAAATCACCTGTACCTGGACAGTTTGTCCATATAAAGATAGAGCCGTTTTTTTTGAGAAGACCTTTTTCTATTGCTTTTTATCAAGATAATTCACTAAAAATACTTTACAGGATTGTTGGAAGGGCAACAGAGGTATTAAGTATGGCAGAAAAAGGGGGCTTATTGAGTGTTATAGGCCCGCTGGGTAATGGTTTTCCTTTAAATAAAAAATACAGAAATATATATCTTGTTGGTGGAGGTACAGGTATAGCCCCCCTGCTCTTTTTAACAAAACACTTAAGCCAACAAAATTGTCGTATCACCTTTTTTTATGGGGCAAGAACCTCTCAATGTATTGCCTTCAATATCCTGCCTTATGGGATTAACTATGTATTCTCCACTGATGATGGTTCTTATGGTTATAAAGGGACTGTCGGGGATATAATGGAACACCATATCCAGAGAAATGATATACCAGATGTAATATATGGCGGTGGACCTTATGGGATGTTAAAGCAAGTGGCAGAGATAGCAAGAAGGTATCGGATACCTGCATTTGTCTCTCTTGAAAACAGGATGGCATGCGGAACAGGTATATGTTACGGATGTGTCACAAAGATAGTAAATAATAAAGGGAGATGGGTGTATAAAAGGGTTTGCAAAGATGGACCTGTGTTTAGTACAAAAGAGGTGCTATGGGAATGAAAGGATTGGAAGTACAGTTGGGAAAACTTCTGTTAAAAACACCTGTTGTTATGGTAAGTGGAATATTCAGTTATGGTGAGGTAGATATAAAGTATCTTGACTATAAAAAGTTGGGTGCTATTGTAACCAAAACCATTACCTTAAAACCTCGTGAAGGCAACCCTCAACCCCGTATATGGGAAACATCTTCAGGGATGCTCAACTGCATCGGGCTTCAAAACCCAGGGATAAAGAAGTTTATAAGTAAAAAGATGTA
>JAQVEU010000020.1 GCA_028697565.1 Candidatus Ratteibacteria bacterium | reverse complement strand
TTAGGATTTGATGATTCCAAAAAGGTTTCAGAGATAGTAAAGATTATAAAAAACGGATGTTCTTTTTTGCTTACTACACACCGTAATATAGATGGAGATGCCATAGGAAGTGAACTTGCACTTTATAGTGCCCTAAAGAGGGAAGGGAAAAAAGTTGTTATTGTTAATCAGGATAATATCCCAGCCATATATAAATTCCTTCCATGGGGCAGGAAGGTTTATACTAATATTTCTGGTATTTCACTAAGTCCAGATGTTGCAATAGTAATTGACTGTGGTTTTCCTGATAGAACAGGTAATATATACAAATTTATTAAAAAGGCAAAAATTATTATCAATATAGACCACCACTTTTCTAATTCATGCTTTGCAGATGTTAACTGGGTTAATCATAATTTTTCTGCAACAGGAGAGATGGTTTATTTTCTACTCTCACGGTTTACTAAAAAAATATCAAAAAAAGAGGCAGAGTGTCTTTATACATCTATACTTACAGATACAGGAAGTTTTGTTCATAATATCAAACCATCTACTATGGATGTTGTACGGGACCTAATAAACAAAGGGGCGTCGCCTGAAAAAATTGCCAAAAAGGTTTATATGGAAAGGCCATTAAGGTCTATTAAACTACTTTCATTGGCATTGATTGGACTACAGTTTGATAAAAAGAAAAAGATTTGCTGGATGAAAGTAACCAGGGATATGTATCGTGCTACAAGAACAAAAGGGGAAGACACAGAGGGATTTATTGACCTTTTGATAAAAATAAAAGAGGCAAATATAGTATTTTTACTTAAAGAAGCAGGAAGTATGATAAATGTAAGTTTAAGAAGCAAGGGAAGGTTTGATGTAGAAAGAATAGCTGCAAAGTTTGGAGGAGGAGGGCATAAAAAGGCAGCAGGATGTCATTTGAAAAATATCTCAATAGATGAAGTGGAAAAAAAGATATTGAATGAGATTTATATAATGTTATCTCATACGAATTTGCATTCAAAATTATAGTTTTGAATGCGAGTATGATAACGGTTCGGATTCAAGGATAGAGCAAGGCGACGACGAAATCGGCAAGGAGGCATACGGACGGTATGTTGACGAAGCCGATAAGGAAGTCAACAACGTTGTATTTTTTGAAGACAAAATTGGTATCAATAAAACTATTATGGATGGGATAATACCCGTTAACAAACCGGATGGTATTACTTCTTATGATGTAATAAGATTTATAAAAAGAACTTTTGGTCTTAAAAATAAGATAGGGCATGCTGGAACACTTGACCCTCTTGCATCAGGTGTACTTATCATCTGCATAGGGAAAGGTACAAAAATGAGCAACGTTTTTATGCATGAAGACAAAGAATATGAGGCAAGATTGTTGCTTGGGATAAAAACAGATACAGATGATATTAAAGGAAAGGTTATTGAAAAAAAAGAGGTTGTTGTATCAGAACAAGAGATTATAGGGGTTATCAAAGAATTTGAAGGAGAGATAGAACAGGTACCACCTGTGGTATCTGCTATCAAAAAAGATGGTGTCCCTCTATATAAATTGCATAGAAAGGGAATAGATGTATCTCCCCCAAAAAGAACAGTTGTGATTAAACGTCTTGATATAAAGAGCATCTCTCTTCCATATGTGGACTTCACTGTTGTTTGTTCAAAAGGTACATATATAAGGTCCCTATGCAGAGACATCGGTAACAAACTTGGTTGTGGAGGAACTCAGTCAGCATTAAAAAGGACAAGGGTAGGTAGATTTAAAATAGAGGATACTGCAACACTTAAAGAGATAGAAAAAAATGGTCTGGAAAGATATCTTATACCTATAAAGAAAGTAGAGAGTAGAAAGTAGAGAGTAGAAAGAAAAAGACGAATTTTGAGTTTATTACTATGAACAGAATAAAAAATGAGCTGCATATAAGTGTGGCTGGGATAAGAGGAATATATCCTGAATTTCTTACATCTGAGATTGTTTTTAACTTTGGTGTTGTCTTTGGGAGTTATATAAAAACAAAAAAGATTTTTGTGTGTTGTGATACAAGAACCAGCAGTTTATCTTTGAAGGACTCTATAATTACAGGACTTCTGTGTACAGGAAAAGATGTGGTTGACCTTGGAATTGCGCCCACCCCGGAGATGGGATATATAATAGAAAAAGTGGAAACAGGAAATGCAGCAGGGGCTGTCATTACAGGTAGCCATAATCCCCAAGAATACAACGGAATAAAGTTTTTTTCTGAAAGAGGTACCTTTCTTAATGCAACAGAAATGCAGAAACTTCTTGATATTTATTATAAAAGGTCCTTTACTGTTTCAAAAGAACCAGGTTATCTTTATTCAGGAAAATATACAGAGAGGTACTTTAATGGAATATTTAGAACAGTGGATGTTGAAAGGATAAAAAAGAGAAAATTTAAGGTTGTTGTTGATGTATGTCAGGGTGTAGGGGCTGTAAGAACAGAGAACTTTTTAAAAGAAATGGGGTGTGAGGTTATTGTGATAAATAAAGAACCCCATGGTATTTTCAGCCATAATCCGGAACCACTGTCGGAGAATCTTACAGCACTTTCCGAAACAGTTATAAGAGAAAAGGCGAACATTGGTTTTGCTCAGGATACTGACTGTGACCGTCTGTCTTTTACATGCGAAAATGGACATATACCCGGAGAAGAACTGGTTGTTGCCCTTACTACAAGAGATATACTTGAATATCACAAAAAGGGGGATATTGTTGTTAATCTTTCTACAACATCACTTATAGAGGATATAGCCAAAAATGCAGGGGTCTATGTCTACAGAACAAAGATAGGGGAGATAAATGTTGTGGAGAAGATGAAGGAGTTAGGTGCTGTTATAGGGGGAGAAGGTAATGGAGGTGTGATATTTCCTGATGTACACTACGGAAGAGATAGTTTTATTGGTATGGCGTTAATTCTTGAATACATGGCGTATAGAGAAAGAGAGATATCGGAGATAATAGAAGAGATGCCAGTGTATGTTCTGCTGAAGCGAAAGGTTGAAGTATCAGATAAACGAATGGCAGCAGAAATTGTAGAAAAAATTAAAAAGGCTGCATCAGAAAAAGAACAGATGAATCTTGAGGATGGGATAAAAATAATAAGACAGGACGGATGGGTTCACATAAGACCATCAGGAACAGAACCCATTGTGCGTATTTATGTTGAAGGAAAAAGTAAGGAGATAGCAGAAAAATATCTTTCTGAATTTATTTCTTTGATTTCCTCTTAGATTTTTTATAAAAGTTCTCTATGCATCTGATTGCCTCTTCTGGTTCCTCTACAACCTGAAATATATCCATATCCTCGCGGTCTATATAACCCCTCTTCACTAAAACACTTTCTATCCAGTTAAGCAATCCCGACCAGTAGTTTTTATCTATAAGCACCACAGGAAATTTATGTATCCTTTCGGTCTGGATGAGAGTAATTGTTTCTGAAAACTCATCTAATGTACCAAATCCACCTGGAAAGATAATGAAACCTTTTGCATATTTTACAAACATTACCTTTCTGGTAAAGAAATACCTGCACGATATCAATGTCTTTATGTAAGGATTTGGTTTCTGCTCATGGGGTAGTTCAATATTGATTCCTATGGACTCTCCTTTTCCAAGAGTAGCCCCTAAGTTCGCTGCCTCCATAATCCCTGGACCACCACCTGTAATAACTGCATAACCTTTTTGTGCAAGAAGTTTACCTACCTTAACCGCTTTTTTGTAAGAGATATCTTCTTCTTTTGCTCTTGCACTTCCCCAGACAGTTACTGCATTTTTCACCTTTTCAAGTGTCTCAAAACCATCTACAAACTCCGATATTATCCTGAATATCCTCCATGACTCCATCTCTTGATTATTATTTCCCATCCTCTCCCCCTTTCTTTTCAACTGGAATGACCTTTAACATAAGTCCTTCATAGTCCTTAACTACTACTTCTTTGCCTTCTGAAACTTCTCCTGCTATACTTTTTGCCTTCCAGTACTCTCCCTGGATAAAAATAAGTCCTTCAGGTGTAAGTGCCTTTACCACCTTTCCTTTTTCACCAATAAGTGCCTCTATTCCAGTAAATACCTTCCTTGTCCTCGTTTTTACCACAAACCATATAGCAATGCCTAATATAAATGCAATAAAAAGTGTTACCCCTGTTATTAAAAAGATGGATATACCGGGTTCTCCTGCTGGTCTAAAAAGAAAGAAAGACCCAAGGAATAGTGTTATCATACCGGATATTATAAACAATCCGAAAGAAGGGGTAACTGCCTCTATGACAAATAGGATAAAACTTACTGTAATAAGCAATAGTCCTGTAATGTTTATGGGGAGCGTATGCAGTGCAAAGAAGGCAAGGATAAGGGAAACAGTACCTACAATTCCAGGAATACCAAAACCAGGATGATAAAGTTCAATGAGTATTCCTAACATTCCAATTGTCAATAATAGATATGCAATGGTTGGGTCAGAAATAATTTTAAGTGCCCTCTCTTTAAGTGTTTCTTCTGGTTTTAATAATACAATATGGCCAGTAGATAATACCTTCTGAGTTCCCATAGACCCAACCTTTACTTCCTTTCCATCAATAGTAGATAAAAGTTCATCTATACTGGTAGCAACTATATCTATAACATTATTTTTAAGTGCATCATCTACTGTGGATGATATACTTTCCCTTACAGCCCTTTCTGCCCAGTTAGAATTTCTGCCTCTGTGGTCAGCAATACTTCTTATAAAACTTACAGTATCATTTACTACCTTCTCTTCCATCTTCTCTTCCTGCTGTCCAGTGAGTGTTACAGGATGGGCAGCACCTATATTTGTTGCAGGAGCCATAGCAACAATATGACAGGAAAGAGCTATAAACACACCAGCAGATGCACACTGCGCACCTTCTGGATATACATAGGCAACAACAGGAATATTTGAGGATAGGATCTCCTGAACTATCTTTCTTGTAGAGGTAAGCAAACCACCAGGAGTATCAATTACCAGCAATACGAATTCCGCGTTATGTCTTTCAGCAAGTTCAATAGTGTTCTTTACCTGATAGTAAGTAACAGGGCCTATAGGACCATCTATATCCAATCTATAGGCAGTCCTCTCTGAGTGTGCAATTTTAACTGTAAATAAAAACAGTAATGGTATTACTATGAATATTTTCCTCATCTTTTTATAATACCACAATCTCATTTAAAAATTAAATACAAAACTATATGGATTGGAAGATTGCAGATTAGAAGATTGAAAGGAAATCCATCCTCACCTTCCTTTACAAAGGAAGGAGAAATTCCCTCAGTTCCCCTCTTTTATAAAGCGGGGGTAGAGGGGATTTAATTCCTCCCCATATGAGGGGGGAGGATATAGGTGGGGGTGGTTAGAGGGGATTTTTAGGTTTAGTGTTTTGGATTTAGAGTTTATTTATGGTGGGGGTGGAGAGTATAGGAAAAGTTCTCACCCTCCCCTTTATCCCCTCCCCTCATAGGGAGGGGGAAAAAGGAGAAAGGGGTGAGGGGAGATTTGGGTTCTCCCCTTGATGATAAGAGGAAGTTATAGGGGGTTTATGCAAAAAGCAAGACCTGACTCCCATAATTTGCTCCAGGTTGACATAGGTTGGCATATAATAGTAAAATTTAGAGAGGAGAAGATATGAACAAGATTGAAATATACGATACAACACTTCGTGATGGGGCACAGGGAGAGGCAATCTCTTTTACACTTAATGATAAGTTAAGAATTGCTGAAAAATTAGACGAGTTTGGTATTGATTTTATTGAAGGTGGATGGCCAGGCTCTAACCCGAAAGATATTACATTTTTTAAAAGAGCACGAAACAAAAAGTTTAAAAATGTGAAAATAGTTGCCTTTGGTAGTACACGAAGAAAAAATTTTACTGCTGACAAAGACCCTTTTCTTAAACAACTTCTTGATAGTGAGACCGAATATATTACAGTATTTGGCAAGTCATGGGACCTTCATGTAACAGATGTTCTAAAAACATCTCTGGATGAAAACCTGAAGTTAATAGAAGATTCCATAAAATTTCTCAGGTCGGAAGGAAGGAAGGTATTCTTTGATGCTGAACATTTTTTTGATGGATATAAAAAGAATCCTGATTATGCTCTGAAAACCATTAAAGTTGCTGTGGATGCTGGAGCAAATAAAGTAGTTCTTTGTGATACCAACGGTGGTTCTCTACAATTTGAGATAGAGGAAATAGTAAAGATTGTATCTGAACAGATTAATGTTCCTCTGGGCATACATACCCATAATGATTCAGGACTGGCTGTGGCAAATACTATTGCAGCAGTAAGAGCTGGTGCAGAGCATATCCAGGGAACAATAAACGGGGTAGGGGAACGGTGTGGAAATGCGGATCTGTCCGTCATTATACCAATACTGCAACTGAAGATGGGATACAGGTGTGTAGCAGAAGATAAAATGTCTCGCATTACAGAGGTATCCCGTTTTATATATGAGGTAGCAAATATCGTACCACCAAATTCCCAGCCATTTGTAGGGATGAGTGCCTTTGCACATAAAGGAGGTGTTCACATAGATGCTGTGAACAAGAATCCTGAAACATATGAACATATAGACCCTGCAAAGGTAGGAAATGAGCGAAGAATACTTCTCTCAGAACTTTCAGGAAAAAGTACAATCCTGCATAAGGCAAAGAAATATAATTTAGATAAAAATCCTGAAATTATTAAAAAAATTCTTGATAGGATTATGAATCTTGAAAACGATGGATACCAGTTTGAGGCAGCAGATGGCTCTTTTGATATCATAGTTAAAAAGGCACTCGGTGAATATAAAAAATTATTTACTGTGGAGGGATTCAGGGTTATTGTTGAAAAACGCGGTAAAAAGGTGGTTTCGGAAGCCACTGTTAAGATCAGGGTGGGCAGGTGTGTTGAACACACTGCAAGCGAAGGGAATGGTCCTGTTAATGCACTTGACTCAGCCATGAGAAAGGCGCTGGTAAAGTTCTATCCGGAGATAGATAAAGTAAAACTTACTGACTATAAGGTCAGGATATTACATCCGGAAAAAGCCACAGCAGCGGTAACGAGGGTTATCATAGAAAGCACTGATGAAAGTGAAACATGGGGTACAATTGGTGTCTCTGAAAATATTATTGAGGCATCACTGATGGCGATGTTAGATAGTATTGACTATAAACTTCACAAGACAAGAAGTAAAACATAAAAAATATGAATTAGAAAATTTGATAACTGGCAGATTCTAATGTTTTTTATATTTCAATCTGCATTTTTTTAATTTTATAATATTTCGATCTTCCAATTGTCTCCTACTTATTCTTTTTCTCAACGGGCTGTAGGAATAAAAAACAATCTTTTTTTATTTCCTCAAAATATCTTATATAATATTGTGCCAGTTTCGGTGAGTCAATAATTACAGATGTTTCATTGTTTTTTGCCATTGCTGAATATGACCAGTTTGTACTACCGATTACAACAAACCTTCCATCTATCACAAGTAGTTTTGAATGCGTGGTTATACCCGACGGAGAAAAATAGACAGGGATATTGTAATTAGAAAGATATCTTGCTGTTTTGAGATTTTCTACCGTCTCGTGTGAAGAGGAAGTTTTATCATCTGACTGGTTCAGTATTATCTCTACCTTTACTCCTCTTTTCTTCGCCTCTATCATCTCTTTCAAAAAAAGATTTGTAGGACTATCAGGATAGGAAGGATAATAACTTGCAAGGAACATAATCATATATATGGAACTTTTTGCATCTTTCAGCTTCGGAAGAAGTAACTTCTGATATTCTCTATTATTTGCAGGATATACTCTACCTTCAAAAACATCAGCAGGAATCAGGCAGGTGGTAGTGGCAAAACAAAATATTAATAAGCATAACAATATCCGCCTACGCATTCTGGCCCTCCTGAAATGTTTTTATAAGTGTCCGTATGTCCAGCCGATTTTGGTATATGGCCTTGCCCACAATAACACCATCAGGCCTGTACCTCATCTGCTGGAGTGTTTCTATATCCTCTATTGTCGTAATACCGCCAGATACAATAATTTCCTCGGGTTTTTCTGGATAATTAAAAGTTCTGTGTAATATATTTTCTACTGAATCTATATCAACCCCATTAAGAGTTCCATCCCTTTCTACATTAGTGATAAGAAATTTTTTAAATCCCTTTTTTAAAAGTTTCTTTATCACATAATATGGAGTGAGTGGTAATGTAACCTCCCATCCACTAAGTGCTATCTCATCCTTACGGTAATCAACAGCAACTATAATTTTTTCTTTAATGTCTCCTATTCTATTAAAAAGGTCTATTTCAGGAATTTCTTTATCCTCATCAAAATTTTTCCCTGCCTGTTGATAAAAAAGTTTGATATCATTTTTCAGGAATCCCTCTTCCAGAGCAATGGGTATCAATATAGAAGTTCCCATTATTACATAGTCCACCCCCTTTTCTATAAGGGCATTTATCTGCTCATATCTACGGACTCCACCGCCAACCTGTATCTTACAGGTAGTGTTATAAATATCCCTTGTCTTTATTATTTGGCTAAGCACATCCATCTCTTCTGATACACACCCTGTGTGTGCCCCCCATAAAAATACAATGTGTAGTCGTTTAACACCTGCTAATAGGAACCTGCGGGCAATCTCATCCGGTTTTATATTGTACTGCGATACCTGTTTGAAGTTGCCTTTGTATAATCTTACAACCTCATCCTTTTTTAGGTCTATTGCTGGAATTATTAACATCGCCAATCCTTTTTGTAACCTTACACTTCGGAAAATTACTACAACCAAGAAAGATACCATATCTTCCTTTTTTAATTATCATAGGTGAGCCACACTCAGGGCATATTATCTCTCCAACCATAACTCTGGTAAATATCTCGCTGTATTCTGATGTCCTCTCTTTTGCATTGTCAAGCATTATCTTGTATTTGTCATAGAATTCCCGTAATATCTCTTTCCAGTGCTTTTCTCCTTCTGCAATTTTGTCGAGTTTTTCCTCCATCTCTGCTGTAAAATCAATTTTTATTATCTCAGGAAAAAACCTTTCAAGTATTTCACACACTGCCCTTCCTATCTTCTCAGGTACAAGTGCCCTTTTTTCTCTTCTTATATAGTGTCTGTTAAAAAGAATTGAAATGGTGGGAGCATATGTTGATGGCCTTCCTATTCCATACTTCTCAAGTGTTTTTATTAAACTTGCCTCTGTATATCTTGGAGGAGGAGATGTCTGGTGGTCTTCTTTAAGATACTCTTTTACATCAAGGACTTCATCTTGTTGAACTTTTGCAATAATGTCCTGTCCACGGTCTATCTTTATATCCCACAGTTTTGTAAAACCATCAAAGACAACCTCATTGCTTTCGGCCATAAATTTATACTCACCATTTTTTGCAATCAGCTTTATATTTTTCACAACTACTTCTTTCATCTGGCTTGCTAAAAATCTCTCCCATATAAGTTTATACAGTTTGTATTGCTGTTCATCTAAAAATTTCTGCATCCGTTCAGGTGTCCTGAATACAGATGTGGGCCTTATTGCCTCATGTGCTTCCTGCGCAGATGCCTTTCCTTTATAGATATGGGGCCTTACAGGAATGTAGTTTTCACCAAAGAAATCTTTTATATATCTTGCTGCTTGCTCCCTTGCCTGTTGTGCAACAGAAGGTGAGTCAGTCCTCATATAGGTAATCAGCCCTATGGTCCCTTCATCTGTTTTGATACCCTCATAGAGTTGCTGGGCAATTGTCATCGTCCTTGAAGATGAGAATCTAAGTTTTATAGATGCCTCCTGTTGAAGGGTACTCGTGATAAAAGGAGGATAGGGTTTCATCTTCTTTTCTTCCTCTGCTTTGTCTATAACAATAAGTGTTCCTTTTTGTAGTTCTTCAATTATACTACCAACTACTTCTTCATCGTTCAGTCCATATTTTTCTATCTTTTTATTATGTATATCTGTGAGTGTCATCAGGAGTTCATTTCCATCTTTTATAATCCTTGCCTTTATAAGGTAGTATGTCTGAGGAACAAAACTTTCAATCTCT
>JAQVEU010000019.1 GCA_028697565.1 Candidatus Ratteibacteria bacterium | reverse complement strand
AGGGAGATTCCTGCTGGGGAGGGGATAGGACACCATGAGGCACCAAGAGGGGAGTGTTTTCACTATGTACGGAGTGATGGAGCAAACAGGCCTGTAAGGCATAAGATAAGGGCACCAAGTTATACTAATATCCCGACATTTAAAGCAAGTTGTATAGGACAGACAATATCTGATGTTGCTATCATTCTTGCAGGTGTTGACCCTTGCTATTGCTGTACTGAAAGGGTTGCTGTCTACGATGCAGTAAGGAGAAACAAACTATATAATTTCCAGCATCTGGTGGAACTATCAAGAAAAAAGACAGAAAGGATAAAGAAAGAAACATAATATGAAGAAGCCAAAGGTAAGAGAACTAAAAGAGGCAGTGAAGGGAATATTCTCAAAACCATATACAACAGAGTTTCCTTATAAGCCACATACCCCATCTGCAAGATACAGGGGAAGGCCGATGTATAACAAGGATGTCTGTGTTGGTTGCGGTGCGTGTTCTCAGGTATGTCCGGCAAAGGCAATTGATATGTTTGACTCTTTTGAGGATGGGGTCCCTGTAAGGCACCTTTCACAGCATCCTGCAAGGTGTATCTTCTGCGGGGAGTGTGAAAGAAACTGTATCACAAAAGAAGGGATAAAACTCACACAGCAATTTGATATTGCATTTTTTGATGAAAAGGATACTGTTGATGAGGTCCAGCATAATCTTGTGGTATGTAGGTCATGTGGAGAAGTCATTGGTACTGAGAAACATCTCAGGTGGGTGTCAAAAAGAATAGGGAATCTATCATTTGCACAGCCACTACTTCTTACACAACTTATGGAGGAACTTCAGATAAAAACCGAGTATGAGGAGAAGGTTGTACCACCTATCCAGAGGACAGATATGCTAAAAGTTGTCTGTCCTAAGTGCAGGAGGGTGGCACTTATCAGTGATGAGAAAAAAGGAAAATAGAATATGGCACCTAATGAACTCTTGTTGTGGATACTTGTTCTCCCGTTTATAGCAGCAGTTTTGGTAAAACTTTTACCTGCACGGTGGGCTATAAAGACAGGACTATTCTTCCTTATAGCGCAACTGGTTATGTGTGGGCTTATTAAAGGCGCTGTATTTTCATCGGGCTTTATATACTACCCCATAAAAAAAGTTCTGTTTATTGCTGACCCATTATCCTTTGTCTTCGGTATCACATCTGTGTTTGTCGGGGTGTTTATATACCTATTTGCCACAGGATATTTTTTAAAAGAGGTATACCATCAGCAACAAACATTTTCCGTCTGGGGGCTTATGCTTGTAGGAAGTATGATGGGTGTTGTTTTCTCTGATAATCTTATCTCCCTGTATATGTTCTGGGAACTATCTTGTCTCTGTTCCTGGAAACTGATAGGACTTTACAGGGAAGACAAGCATCTACTTGCAGCAGACAAGGCATTTCTTATTACCACCGCAGGGGCAGGGCTTATGCTGTTGGGCATTGCATATATCTATGCCATAACAGGGTCTTTAAGTATTGCATATCTCATTAACCAGCATGTGCCATGGTTTGTATTTGTCCTCTTTTTTATAGGTGTTATAACAGTATCAGCAACATTTCCGTTCCATACATACCTTTTGGATGCATCTGTTGCGCCGGCTCCTGTTACTTCATTTCTGTATGCAGCAGTCCTCGTAAATATCGGTATATACGGACTGGCACGTCTTTTCGGAGCAACACTCACTGTCTCCGGAAATGTTATATTGGCTGGCGAGATTGCACTCTTCAGCAGTTTTGCCGCAGGTATTGTTGCTATGAGGGAGACGGATATAAACAGGGTTCTTGCCTTTTCTACTATAAGCCAGATAGGATTTATGATTGCAGGACTTGTAGTATTTAACCCTGTTGCCACACGCGGGGTTGTGATATTCTATGCGGCACATAGTTTAGGCAATGGTTGCCTATTACTCTGTGCAGGACTCACAGAGAAACTCTTTGGGACAAAGGACATAAGGCAGATGGGCGGGCTGATGAAGAGGTCCCCGCTTCTTACCTATGCCTTCCTTTTCAGTATGCTTTCTGTTATAGGCATCTCGCCACTGCCTGGCTCTTATGGAAGACTTGAGGTAATCACAGGGATTCTTATCAAAAGGCATATATTCTATGGACTTTTTGCAATACTAACATCAGCACTAACCCTTATATATATGTTCCGACTATTTAGATATGTATTTATGGGTGATGCCGTAAGAGAGGTAGGCAGTGAACGGCCAGGGTTTGTTCCAATGATGGCATCTGTTGTTATTATAGCGACTGCCTCTCTATTAGTTGGTATTATACTGGCAATATAAAGGAGGAAAGGGTTGAATGTAAATGTTTGGTTTCTTCCGGTTGTTATAAGTTTTGGTACCGCCTTTCTACATCTGGTCTGTAAAAAGGCGGGGAGAGATATAAGAAAGTGGCTCTCTCTTGTGGGTGCTTTGGCAGTCCTTTGTTCCTGTTTCTACTCGTTGTATGTAAACTACAACATCCTTACCAATGGAGAGATACTTGGACTTCTTTTTGCAATCCTTATCTCTTTTATAGGGGTTTTCAGTATTTCCTATTCCCAGTGGTATAACCCTGAGGCAAACTTTGTGTATGACGGTCTCATGTTTCTCTTTATGGGGTCTATGTTGGGGGTGGTACTTGCTCACTCACTCATTGCACTCTATACATACTGGGAGATAATGACCATTGTTAGTTTCTTTCTTGTGCTATTTAACAATACGGAGGAGTCAAGAAAGGCATCCCTGAAGTATATCATTATGACAGGGGCAGGAAGTTTATTCCTTCTTTTTGGCATACTTGGTATATGGCTTCTTGAAGAGAATATCCTCTGGAAACATATATTCTTTTTCTCTATACTGGTTGGAACAGGGATTAAGGCAGGGCTCTTCCCTCTGCATACATGGTTGCCTGATGCATATCCTGCTGCACCAACACCTGCATCTGCAATGTTTTCGGGAGGGATGATAAAAGCAGGGATATATACACTGATAAGGTTTTACTTTTTTATATTCACTCCATCATGGTCTATCGGCTGGGAGAGTATAATGCTGATTCTTGGCATCATTACACTTTTAGGTGGTGTATTCCTTGCACTTATACAGCATGATATAAAACGGCTGCTTGCCTACCACAGCATCAGTCAGATTGGGTATATATTTCTCGGAATTGCCTGTGGGACACAGATAGGGCTTGTCGGTGCAATATACCATGCGATAAATCATTCAATATTTAAAAGTTTGCTATTCCTTGGTGCAGGGGTACTTATAAAGGCAACCGGCTCAAGGAGATTAGAGGACTATGGAGGACTCTCAAAGAAACTGCCCCTTACATTTGGAGTGATGACAGTGGCAGCACTTTCCATATCAGGGCTACCTCCCTTCAATGGGTTTGTATCCAAGTGGTTGATATACCAGGCATTGTTAACAAAACACAATGAGATTGCTACCTTTGGTTTTATTGCAGCACTTTTAGGGAGTGTCTTAACACTCGCATCTTTTATAAAGGTACTCAACGACTCATTTATGGGTGTCCGTAAAAAGGAAATATCTGCTGAGCGATTAGAAACATCTCCATTTATGAATATCCCGATGGTCCTGCTTGCTGCTGGATGTTTACTCTTCGGTCTTTTCCCTGGATTTGTAACAGAAAGGTTTCTCTTCCCGGTAGTAGGGGAATACCTGCCTATTAATATGTCTTTGATAAGTATGGCAAGTTATTATGGATGGCTGGCTATGACCATACTGACATTGCTCTTTGTTGCAGGAAGAAAGTGGGTCAAAGGGGCGCGGAAGACAGAGGTATTTGTGGGTGGAGAAGTTCTCTCTGATGAGGCAACGGCCTTTGACGGCACACACTTTTATGGCACCGTGAAAGAACTTTCCCCCATCAAAAAGTTCTATACAGCCGAACTCAGTGGACACCTTGATATATATCAGCAGGCACTTCGGTCTCTTCCAGATGTGGGGAGATTTTTTATAAATATCTATGTAGAGGCAATTGACAATATATATGCAAAAGGAACCTCTCTTCTAAATTCATTGGTTGAGCGTCTAAAATTATTTAAAAAGGGAATTCTTACAAGGTATCTTGTGTGGTTTGTTGTAGGTATTATGGTTATAATGGTAGTTATAAGCAGATGAGACGAGGAGATTAAAAGAATGAGTTACATAGTTATTCTTCCGGTATTGATATATTTAGTAGGTGCCTTTCTGATATTTCTCCTCTGGAGAAAGGATGAAAAACTTGCAGGGGCAGCAGGTATATCATTTGTATGCCTGTCTGCACTAACATCTGTTCTTTCCGGGATAGAGGTATTTACAGATGGGAAGATGCTGCATTTTATAGGTATATGTAAATCGTCTGGCATGGTTTTTATGTTAGACCCTCTTTCTTCTCTCTTTCTTATAATGGCAAATACCCTTGCACTCCTCATTATGGTATATTCCGCTATCTATATGAAAAGGTATGCAAGGACACCATATTTCTATATCCTGTTTCTGGTTATGCTTGCAGGTATGAGCGGTATCCTTATATCTACGGACATAATCAGTATATTTGTCTTTCTTGAGGTTGCATCTATTGCCTCCTTTGGACTTATCACTTTTGGACCCAAGGCAAAGGAACTTGTAAGACCTATGAAAATAGTGGGTACTATCGCATCCATAATAATACTTTTTGCCATTGCACTTATCTATGGAACTACGGGAACTATTAACGTATCTGAATTTATGTCTAAAACAGCAGGGCTTTCACCCACACACCTGTGGTTTATTGCAGGGCTTCTCCTTTCTGTCTTCGCACTTATCTCTGCCCTTGTCCCTTTCCATCTATGGCTCCCTGATGCTCAATCTGTGGCACCTGCACCTGTCTCTGCATTACTTTCAGGTATATTTGTAAAGGTTGTGGGACTTTATGTGATTATACGGATTACTACCAATATATTTATAACACTCCCCCAGATACGGGTCATCCTTTTGCTGTTAGGGTCGCTCTCAATGGTATTCGGTGGGCTTATGGCATACGGACAGAAGAATATAAGGCAGGTTTATGCATATTCAACTATAAGCCAGATGGGCTATTGTGCTGTGGCTCTGGGTATAGGTGGATACCTTGGAAGTTTAGGTGTCCTTATGTATTGTATTGCCCATACCTTTGCAAACTCTCTTCTATTTTTGGATATAGGAGCTACTGAGTATGCGGCGGGAACAGCAGAAGCAGATGAACTGATAGGACTGAACGACAGAATGCCTACTACCTCACTTTTTGGAAGGATTGGTATGCTATGTATCGCAGGTATCCCACCGATGGGTAACTTCTGGGGACAGATTATTATCATCATTGCAGCAGTCAAGGCAGGTTGGTGTGGTATAGCAGTGCTCTGTATCATCATTGCTATTTTGACATTGGGATACTTTCTCAGGTTGCAAAGAAGTGCCTTTTCCAGTAAGACAGAGAGTCCTGTGGGTAAAGAGGTGCCAAAAACACTGCTTGTTCCTATGGGTATCCTGACAATACTTGTGCTACTGTCAGGTATACTTCTCGTGCCCGGGATAAAGGAACACACACTGGACAGGGCTGTCTCTGTAATGGAACATTTTACTTATATGGACATTAGACCTTATTAAAACCATAAGGTAGGCACAAAGTAAAAAAGTAATAACTCAACAGTCAAAATGAAACATAAAAATTATTTCTCTCACCCCTTGCGGGAGAGGAGTAAGGTGAGGGGTAAATTTACTTTGTGTAATATAAAGGATGCATGAGCTATCTGTTGTTCAGAACCTGTTGAAGATACTTGAGAAACTGCAAAAGGAAAGAAACATCTCTTCGTTTTTGAAGATAAACCTTACCGTCAATCCTTTAAGTTGTATAGATGAAGAGAATATAAACTTTGTCTTCCACTCACTTACAAAAGACCAGACGGTCTATAAAGATGCAAAAATTCATATCAGGCGGAGTGATGACCCTTCATCCAGAGAGTTCATCCTTGATGATGTAGAGATAGAGATAAACAGATGAAAAAAATAAAAACAATAGAGGTAGGGGCAAGTTTATTTGAGGAAAATGATAGAACTGCAGAAGAAAACCGCCTGTTATTAAAAAGGACAGGGACATTTGCAGTCAACATTATGGGCTCACCTGGCTCAGGCAAGACATCTGTGCTTGAAAAAACAATACACAAGTTGAAAGAAAGGTTCTCTCCTGGTGTGATAGAGGGAGATATAAAAGGAATTTACGATGCTGAACGGCTGGCAATGTTTGACATACCTATGGTTCAGATAAACACAGGTGGGGCCTGTCACCTGGACGCCTTTATGGTAAAAAAGGGGATGGAGGCACTTCCATTAAAAGACATAGATATTCTCTTTATTGAAAATGTGGGTAATCTTGTATGCCCTGCTGAATTTGATATCGGGACATCATTAGATGTGGTTGTATCAAGTGTGCCTGAGGGGGAAGACAAGCCGCTAAAATATCCACTGATGTTCAAGACAGCAGATATATGCATACTCAATAAGATAGATTTATTGCCATATACGGACTTCCATCTGGAACTTTTCAGAAAATATCTTGGCGAGGTATCTTCCTGTAAACTCTTCCCTCTCTCTGTAAAGACAGGTGAAGGGTGTTCTAAATGGATAGAGACACTTTCTGAAATTATCTTTAAGCAACCTAATAAGCAACAGAAGACAATATCCCTTGAGGCATCAGGAAGGATAGTAGTTGTGGGTATGGGAGACCGTCTAAAGGCAGATGATGCTGCTGGCTCACTTGTTGCTGAAAAACTATCAAAGGTAGTAAAAAAAAAGGATGTAAAGGTCATTGATGCAGGCAACTCAATAGAAAACTATGTCGGTGTTATTGAAAAGTTCAGACCTGATACAGTGATTGTGATAGATGCAGTGGACTTTGGAGGTAAGGCAGGTGATATAAAGGTAATGAAGTCGGAAGAGATACAGGAACTTACAACATCTACCCATAGTTTTTCGCTTTCCCTGATTCTCAACAATATTCACATAGAAACAGGTGCAAGGTGTATAGTGATAGGAATCCAGCCAGAAAAGATAGTCCTATCTGAAGATGTCTCGTCGGCTGTTCAAAAGGCAGTCCAGAAACTTACACAGATGATTACCCTTGAACTCTGTAAATAAATCTCCCCTCTCCCCATAAATGGGGCGAGGAATGAAAGAGGAAAAACAGGATTAACGGGATATTTACAGAAGTAATATAAGGTATTTTTCTCTTTCCCTGTCAAATTTTTGGTGCTATATTAGTATCAAAAAATCTTTCAGGGAAACAATTTTTATTTTTTTAAACTCTACCAGTGTAAGAAGATGCTTGTCTCCACTAACAATATAATCGGCTTTACCATCACAGGCAAGAGAAAGAAATTTGTTATCCGAAGGGTCGGTATCTATAACAACAAGATTTGTTTTCACTATAACAGGACTGATAAAAGGAATAAGTTCTACTTGTATGATATATGTGATTTCTTTATCAGTCAACCTGAATTTTGGATAGGATAAGACATTGATATATTCATTTAGAACTTCCCGAGACATAAGAAGATGGAATATCCCTTTCTGCCATAGAGTTACCAACCTGTTTGCCTCTCCTTTGAAAATCATAGCAGAGATAAAAATATTGGTGTCTATTACAACTTTCGGTCTTACTGGTATCATTTTTTTCTTGCCCAGGAGATAGCGTCTTCTATATCCTTTTCCGTCAGTCCCATTGATGCAATTTTTTCCCTTATGCTGGTGAGAGAACCTTTAGGTTTTATTTCTACTGGCCGCAGGATAATCCTGTCTTCTTCTGCCTCAACATCAAAATACTCTACATCTTCAAACTTTTCTATCACGCTCTTTGGTAGGGTAATCTGATTTTTGTAGGTTTTCTTACAGAGCATAGTAGTCACCTCCATAAATTTCCATATACAATGATACATTACTATACAGAAGTTGTCAAGTAATGAGAAAAGGAATAAAAAGGAAAAGGGGAGAGGGGTGCTTATTCCTATTCCTTCCTTTGATAAAGGAAGGTTAGGATGGATTGCTTCTCCCCTCTTTCCTTTTTTCCCCTCCCTATGAGGGGAGGGGATAAAGGGGAGGGTGAAAACTTTCCCTATACTCTCCACCCCTACCTATATCCTCCCCCCTCATATGGGGAGGAATTGAGTTCTTGTCCCCTCCTTTTATAAAGGAGGGTTGGGGTGGATTTTATCTTTGCTTTCATTCTCGCTACTTGCTACTCTCTACTCGCTACTTCTTAGGCAACGTAGTTGGATGAGGTATCCCTCAAAGAATCCCCTCTTATACCCCCCCTTTTGTAAAGGAAGGTTGGGGTGGATTTTTAATAACTTCAAAAATTCTTTTCAGATATGTCTTCAACATTTTTGTTTTGCAAACACCCTAAATTATAACATATCAAATTCTTAAAAAATAGCACTTGGTGTAGCAATCCTCCTGTAAGACCCAACACTCTTCCATTCCTGAAACTTCAGAAGTTTTGTTTCAAATTCAGGAATGCTTTTAATCTCTCCTTTTATATATCTTTCAAGGCGGTCTTCTAAACTCTCAAGACGGGCAATAAGTCCTCCATACCTTATCTCTATTACCTCAAGGCCGAATGGTTTATATGTATTCAGCCACATATCCCTGTGAATAGTCCATAGTTTGCGTGTCTCCTTGACAAGTGGTCTTACCTCTTCCAGTAGTAGTTTTTCCAGTTTCTTTCTATCCCTCTTTTGATATGCAGCCACAAGTTCCTTACGGATGTCACACTTTATTGAAAGCACCTTACTTATCTGATAAGGGAATAACAATCTTTTTGAGAGGGTATCTTCACCTATTCTTTTTTGCAAGTCCCGTGCCAGTTGCCCGTACCTCTTTCCTAATCCCTGCACTTCTAACAATGGTTCACAGAGTCCTATCAGCGGGTCATCCCACAGGAGAAACTTGGATGGATTACAATTAGCAGATTTTTCATCAACCTTACCTTTCTCTTTCTCAAATGGGATGGTATCCAGACGACTACCTATCTCATAACCTTCTATCTCTGTACCGCAGATACCCCTAAATCTCTCTCTTAGGGATTTCCGGTCTGCCCTACCTGTGTATGCTATCTCAGTAAAAAACTGTACAGCGGGCAGAATAGAGTATATATCATTTTCCATCCCATCATCTCCCCATGTGGTCAAAAGTGCCTCCTTGATTCCCTTATCTTTACAGCACTTCATACACGGCTCAATGGTAAGATATGCATACGGCATATCAGCCCAGAACCTGTTCCAGTTCCATGCACCAGGTGCGACTATTGGCTCTTTCTTCAGGATATTCCTGTGAATATCAATGAAATTTGAATAAAACTCATAGTCAGTATGGTAGTAGTCCCAGTAGACAAAGTCCACATCTTCAGGGATATTCTTTACCACACCTTCTGGAATCTGGACATCAAGGTCATAGTAGTTATGTTCCTTTGAGCCAAGTCGGAAGTACATATCATCCCATATCATAGGTCTTAAGCCAAGTCCCTCACATATATCCACTACACGTGCAAGGTGTTCATTCATAATATCAAATGAATTCCTTTCACCATGGAGTTGTCTATATTGTCCTGTTCCAAGCCCATGTGCCTCATCCATCCCGATATGTATCCTCTTCGAACGGTAGGGACTACTGGCAGAAGATATCATCTTTTCAAGAAGTTTATATGTCTCTTCTTCACCCACCAGAAGTATGTCGTTTGTATCTGCTACTTTTTTATAAACAGGCCACTGTAATATCTGTTGTAGATGCCCAAGTGTCTGTATACAGGGTGCCATCTCTATACCAAACTTCTCCGCATATCCATCCACCTCTTTCAGTTCTGACTTGGTATATCTGCCCCTTAAATATCCAAAGAATACCTCTCCTTCAACCTCGTAGGTGTCCTCTGTATAAAGCATTACCATATTAATTCCCATAAGGGCGAACCTTCTCAGGAGACACTTTATATTCTCTACGGTCAGCACCCCATTTCTTGATGCCTCAAGCATAATACCTAACATCTTGAAGTTTGTTGTCTCTGTATAGTCAGTCATTATATCCCTTCCGAAAATAGTTCCCAGCGCCCTGAATGCATCTGTAGGCCGTGCGTAA
>JAQVEU010000018.1 GCA_028697565.1 Candidatus Ratteibacteria bacterium | reverse complement strand
TGTTCTTTTAACAACCATCACTGATATATTAGAAACATTTGGTGAAGAGATATCCCTTGAAGATATACTTGAAAAAATCGCTGAGTCAGTAAAGAATATATTTCAAAAAGAAACTGTTGTACTCCAACTGATGGGAGAAATATTTAAAAAATGTGTAATTGGTACAGAGATAGAGATACCCGATGAGATATTTGGTATTGTAGTGGTAAAACCACGGCCACTTCTGGTTAATAACACATCTTCCTTCCCTGAGTATCGGAACCTTGCAAAACAGGGCATCCGTTCCTTTATTGTCTCACCTTTTCACCACAAGCGAAGGTTCACAGGCATGATAGGTGTATTTTCCTTTGAGGGCAGGGCATTTACCCTGAAAGACCTTGAACTGATAAGGATGGTATCCGCCCCAACATCACTGGTTGTTGAAAACGCCTCACTTTTTGAAAAAACCAAACTTCTCTCCATCACTGATGTTCTTACCAATATCTATAACAGAAGATACTTTGAAGATGTCTTTGAAAAGATATTGCAGGAAGCAAGAGATAACAAGTCCCATCTTTCTGTATGTATGGCTGATATTGACTATTTTAAACACTATAACGACCTCAATGGACATCCTGCTGGTGATTATGCTCTGAAAAAGATAGCAGAAATTATGAGACACTCCATCAAAGGTTCGGACATTATTGCAAGGTATGGAGGAGAGGAGTTTATCCTTGTCTTCCCTGATACAACAAAGGCAAATGCCATTTCTCTATGTGAGACCATACGAAAACATATACAGGAATTCAGGTTTAATAATGAAGAGAGTCAGCCAAATAGGGACCTCACAATAAGTATGGGTGTCTCATCATATCCTGAAGATGGAGAAACAGGGGGAGAACTTATAACAAAAGCAGATATTGCCCTTTATAAAGCAAAAGAGATGGGTAGAAACAGGGTGGTCAGTGCATAACCTCGTTTTGTAGATATTCCCAGATAGAGGCCACAACAGATAATATTTTTTTCTTATACCCCTGTATGACTGCCTCTTTCTTTTTTGTATATGTCTCGGTTAAAGAGTTTATCTCTTTTTCCACATTTCTTTGTACCATATCTCTGTATTTATTGATCTCTTTCTTTACATATGCCTCTTTTTCTTCCCTGAGATTCTGCACCTTTTCAGAAAGGGAACTTTTAATTGATAATACCTTTTTTTCTGCATCCCTTATTATCTGTTCTGCCCTGCCTTCTGCCTCTTTTATCTCTTTTACCTTTTCTGTTACCATATCTACTACTCCTGTGAAAAAACCACACTGCCTTTACAGATTGTTTTTATAACCTTTCCTTTCATTCTTCTTCCTATAAAGGGTGAGTTTTTACTTTTTGACCTTATATCCTCTTTTCTGTAGACCCACTCTCTCTCCGGGTCAAAAACAACTACATCTGCCTGCATCCCTTCAGCAATACAACCCCTCTCTATACCCATTACCTTTGCAGGGCCTGTAGTAAATAGGGCGATAATCTGCATCAGTGTCAGCCCTTTCTGTTGTAGTTCCATTGCCAGAGCAACCGCTGTTTCAAATCCAATAATGCCAAAGGGGGCCTCTTCAAAACCAGTCCCTGCTTCCTCCTCTGTATGTGGTGCATGGTCTGTAACAATACAGTCAATTGTTCCATCTTTAAGTCCCTTAATCAGTGCAGATATATCCCTTTTCGTCCTTAAGGGTGGGTTTACCTTGGCACCTGTGTTATAGCCCTTCACATCCTCCTCTGTTAAGAATAGGTGGTGTATTGCAACCTCACAGGTAAGGTTATCCATCTCTTTTTTTGCATATCTTACCATCTCCACAGAGTTAGATACAGAAAGGTGTGCAAGATGGAGACGGCCACCTGTCAGATTTGCAAGAGAGATATCCCTGTAGACCATCACTGCTTCTGCTTCAGAAGGGATACCTGGCAGTCCCATACTTGTAGAAACAGCCCCTTCATTCATCACCCCATTTTTAGAAAGGCACTTGTCCTCTGGATGAGATATTATAGGCCTTTTATAAAGTTTGGTATATTCAAGTGCCCTCCGCATTACAAGGGAATCCATTACACAGTCACCATCATCCGAAAAGGCAACCGCCCCTGCCTCAACCATCTCCCCATAAGGAGCAATCTCCTTCCCTTCCCTGCCTTTTGTAATAGTTCCTATGGGTAAAACATCACATAAAGCATCTCTTGCCTTGTCTATAACAAACCTTATCGCAACTTTATTATCCAGAGGGGGTATGGTATTTGGCATACAGCATATTGTGGTAAAGCCACCGGAGACAGCGGAGAAACTTCCTGTATATATTGTCTCTTCATCTTCCCTGCCCGGCTCCCTGAGATGACAGTGTATATCTATAAGGCCAGGGAAGACCAGCATCCCTTTTGCATCTATAACACCTACACCTTTTGCTTCTATCCTTTTTGCAATACGGGACACCCTATCTCTTTCTATCAGGATGTCAAATACCCCTTCCCTCTTTGTAGCAGGGTCTATCACATATCCATTCTTTATTAGTATCCCCATATTTTAAACTCAAAACTTTTCCCTTCTGTGCCTTTTTTCTTATTATATCCTCTTATCCTGTATCCCGTCAAACTGGACTGAACTTCACAGCGATGTCCAGCATCCTTGTATAATTGGCAAGTGTAAGCGGGGTAATTGTCCTCCCATACGGACAGGCAGTTGGCATAAGTATAAAGCCCCTACCATTTCCCTCAGTACCTTCCCTTAGTGCAGTAATCACCTTCTTTTCAAACTCCTCCGTGGGAATGTTCTCAATATCCGCAACCTCAATATTACCCATCAGCACTGTCTCCTGCCCTATAACCTTTTTAATCTCTACCAGTTTCATATCCCCCTGTGGTGGTGGCTCACACGGGTCAAGGCCATCTATCCTCATCTTTTTAAGCAGGCACAATATATTTCTTGACCTACCATGTGAGTGGATACGGGCATAACCACCATATTTCTGTATTATCTTTGCCAGCTCTCCTGTATACCTCACAACATACTCATCGTAAAGAGAGGGTGGCAGATACGGCTCACTCCCATATTCTGAACCGCAGATACGCCACAGACGGCCCGGAAGTGTTTTTGCAATAATCTCACACCGTGCAAAAAGCAGTTTAGCAAATCTCTCCAAAATACGATGAAAAAGTTCCCTTTCAGTGAAGGCAAACACAGTATAATCTGCCATAGAAAAGAGTTCGGCTGCCATACATATCGGGTCTGCGGACTCTATGCATATAATACCCGCATCTCCAAGTAGTTCCTCTTCTTCATACACACATGAGAAATCAGGAATACCACAGGGTATTTCAGGAAGTTTAAGGTAGGCAATAACATCATCCTTATCTTTCAGAAGGTGCTCAAGCACCCATGTGGTCTGGACATCCTTATCCCGACGGCTAAGGGTAGTAAGAACCCTGCCAGGTGCCTTTATTGTTGTACGGGTAAATAAGGAGTCACCCTCCTGCCATGTCTCTATCTTTGTTAAGGAAGAGGCATCACCATCCGCAATCCATTTCGGAGAGACCATCCTCATTATATCTGTCTCTTCCATAGCCATCTTTACAAGGGGTCGCCAGGAAGGGTCATTCCACACATTAAACTCATCTCCATCCTCCTCCATCCGCCATCCGCCTATCTCATAGAAAGAGACAGGAGGTCTATCCACAGGACGGCCTTGCAGTGTAGCAGTTAACCTTTCTTTTCTCGTCATAATATCACTCGTCCCCGTTCATATTTAAGTAGCAAGTAGAGAGAAATCTCCCTTCACCCCTCTTTATAAAAGGGGAGAATGGGGGGGGTTTCCCCTTCCTTTGTTAAAGGAAGGTTGGGATGGATTACTTTCCCTCTCTCTTTATTCTCCTGTTGCCCCTCCATAAAATCCCCTCTAACCACCCCCACCTATATCCTCCCCCCTCATATGGGGAGGAATTAAAGGGGACTCCTGCCTCACCAAACCCCCTCTAACTCCCCCTTATCAAGGGGAGAATCTTTATCCTTTCTCATTTTCAAGGACCCTGTTCTCCCGAGAACTAGGTCTTTCTATCTTATCCCCCTTGTATGGGGAGGAGTTGAGTTCTTGTTCCTTCCTTTTGTAAAGGAAGGTTAGGATGGATTGCTTCTCCCTCCTTTAATAAAGGAGGGTGGGGGAGGATTTTATCTTTGCTTTCATTCTTGCTACTTACTACTCTCTACTCGATACTTTGCTGTCAACACAGTTGACGGCGTACTTACCTATTATACCACCACAGAGATAGAGAGAACCACAGATACACCAGTTTCCCTTTGTCCCTTTTACGTATCTGAGCGCCTGTGATGGATTTTTTATCACCTTTACACTACATCCCTTTTGTTTCTTCAGGACAAACTCCGCAAGGACATCAGGAGATAACGCCCTCTCACTATCAGGGGTTGTGAACACAAATCCTTCCACCTTCCTGCTACTAAGAATAAGGGAAAGCATTTTTTTCCAATCCTTGTCCCTAAGGACACCCATCAGAAAAGAGAATTTTTTGTCAGGGTAGAGTTCTCCAATAGTATCTAATAGTGTCTTCATCCCATCTGGATTGTGGGCACCATCTATAACAACCACAGGTGTCTTTTGCAATATCTGAAATCTACAGGGCCAGAAGGTTGTTTCTATCCCCTTATAAATTGCTTCTGAAGGAAGGACAAACCCCATACCCTTCAAAAGGGATGCTGACTGGACAGCAAGTGACATATTCCCTATCTGGTATCTCCCTTTCAAGGGTGTCTTGATATTATGAAGTGCAGTATTCTTTCCATAAAAGTTAAATACCTGTCCTTCAGGAGAAAAGGATGTCCTCCTTGTAATAAAATCCTCCCCCTCACAGTAAAGTTTTGCCCTCTTTTCCCTTGCCTTTCTTCTTATAACCTCCATAGCAGGGACCCTCTGCCTGGCAGACACAACAGATGTCCCTTCTTTGATAATTCCTGCCTTTTCATTTGCAATCTCCTCATATGTATTGCCTAAATACTGCATATGGTCACACCCTATCCTCGTTATCACCTCAAGTGAAGAAGAAAGCACATTGGTGGCATCAAACCTTCCACCCATACCCACCTCACAGACAAGTACATCTATCTTTTTATCTAAAAAATAAGAGAATGCAATGGCTGTAAGTGCCTCAAAAAAGGTAGGATATAGATGATATGGCTGGTCAGTTAGTATCCGCTGGAGTTGTTTTATTTTAAAGGACAACTCCTGTTCTGATATTTCTATTCCATCAATTCTTATCCGTTCTCCAATAGATATTAGATGTGGACTTGTATAAAGTCCTGTCTTATAGCCACCTCTCGTAAGGATGTTTGCCAGTGTGCTTGCTACAGAACCCTTCCCATTGGTACCTGCTATAAGGACGGAAGGATATGAAAGATGTGGATTTCCAAAATGTTTCAGCAGATATCTAATTTTGTCCAGCCCCAACTTTATTCCAAAGTCATTAAGGGTATTGAGGAATTCTATTTCTGGCTGGGATTTCATGTGTAAAGAACTCGTAAAATTTTGCTTATGGTCTCTTTTAGTTCTGCCCTTTTTGCAATAATATCTATCATCCCGTGCTCAAAAAGAAACTCTGTCCTTTGAAAATCTGGGGGGAGTTTCTGTCTTATCGTCTGTTCTATTACACGTGGACCAGCAAAGCCAATAAGTGCACCTGGTTCAGCAATGATAATATCCCCTAAAAAGGCAAAACTTGCTGCTATTCCACCCATTGTGGGGTCTGTAAGAACCGATAGATATAAAAGCCCTGCCTGTTTGAGTTTTCCTGCTGCTGCTGATGTCTTTGCCATCTGCATCAGAGAGATAACCCCTTCATACATTCTTGCCCCACCGCCACCACCCGAAACACAAATAAATGGGTATTTTGTTTCCATAGAGCGCTCAGCAGCAAGGGTAAACTTCTCTCCCACAACAGAGCCCATACTCCCCATAATAAAGTTGGCATCTATCACTGCGAGCATACAGGGAATTCCTCCTATCTTACACTCCCCTGCGACTATTGCCTCTTTCAGCCCTGTCTTTTTCATCTCTTCTTCCAACTTTTCCTTGTATGCCTTAACTCCTATAAATCCAAGGGGGTCTTCAGAAAACATATCAGGCCACATCTCTTTGAATGAACCGCTATCTGCAATGAGAGAAATACGTTCATAAGACGACATCCTGCCATAGTGCCCACAGTATGGGCAGACCTTTAGGTTCTCTTCCCATTTTTTCTTATAAATCAACTTCCCGCACCTATCACACTTAACCCAAAGGTCTTTTTTTATATCCACTGCTTCCTTTGGCTCAATATTTGCATATCTTTTCTTTTTGAATATCATTAGAGCACCTTGCTTTTAATCAGGACATCCCTTATCTTTTCTAAACTTGCAGGAGATGGTGAGGTAAGAGGTAGCCGCCACTCAGGAGTTATCATCCCCATAAGACCAAGTGCTGCCTTCACAGGTATAGGATTTGTCTCAATAAAAAGCACCTTAAAGATGGGGAATAGTTCAATATGTATCCTCTGTGCTGTCTCCCAGTCACCTCTTAGTGCTGCGTCCACCATATCTGCCACCTGTAACGGCACTATATTGGCAGCCACAGAAATAACTCCTTTACCACCAATAGACATTATAGGAAGTGTAAGGGAATCATCCCCGGAGAGCACAACAAAGTCATCCCTGCATAGAGATATAATCTTGCTTACCTGGTCTAAACTTCCACTTGCCTCTTTAATACCTACAATGTTTTTTATCTGTGAAAGTTCATATACAGTTTCGGGAAGGATTGATATACCTGTTCTTGAAGGAACATTATATATAATAATAGGGATGGTTACACTATCTGCTATCTTTTTGTAGTGTTGATACAGACCGGATGGCATCGGCTTGTTATAGTAGGGGGTAATCACAAGTGCACCATCTGCACCTGCCTTTTCTGCCTCCTGGCTGAGTTCTATTGCCTCTTTTGTGTTATTGGAACCAGTCCCTGCAATCACAGTACACCGCCTGTTCACAATCTCCACGGTATATCTGATAAGTTCTTTATGCTCCTTCATTGTTAGGGTAGATGGTTCTCCTGTACAACCACATACCACAATACCCGATGTTTTGTTGTTTATCTGAAACTCAACCAACTGTTCAAATGCCTTGATGTCCACCTTATCATTTTTGAGAGGTGTTACAATCGCCACTATAGAGCCATCAAACATATGTCCCCCCTTTTGGTAAACTATAAATCCACAACTCTAAACCCTAAAGTAAGGATACCTTTTCTCTCTACTCTCTACTTTCACAACATACTTTACCCGAGCCGGCACTCTATCTTCTTTATACTTCTCCATCCATAGTTCTGTATCTTAGATATCAGTTCCTGTTCTCTTCTTTTAATCTCTGTAAGATAGCACCTGCTATCCACCCTAACAGTAAGAGTGCTATTATGAACCTTCACTACATAACTATGCTCTCCTATTCTTGCATCTACTATCCTGTACCACAGGGTATCAATATCATCTGTCTTCCTTATTTCCTGATGTGTTTGCTCTTGTTGCTCTATCACTCTTTTAATAACTTCTCCTATCCTTTCCATCTTAATCAAGACGTAGTGGCATAGCCACATAAAGATATGCCTCTGTCTTCTCTCCCCTCATGAGAACAGGACTCTTTTCATTACTAAATCCAAAGGCGACCCTTTCATCTTCTATTTTGGTTAAAAAATCTATAAGATAGTATGGTGGGAAGGCAAGGTTTTGTTCCTTATTTCCAGTATATTCAATCCCTATCTTCTCGCTTGCCTCTCCTACCTCAGGATTAGATACTGATAGTACCAGAGTATTCTTACCCACACTTAACCTTATCCTATTGTATCTGTCGGATGTAAACAAGGATATCCGTTTCAACACAGTAAGAAAGGCATCCCTGTTGATATAACATATATTCAATTGTTTTTCTGGTGGGATAACCTTGAGATAGTCAGGAAATTCCTCGCTCCCAGAAAGCAGTTGGGAAAGGATATATGTGTCCTTAAAACTAAAACTTATCTGATTTTTACCTATACCTATTTCTATTGACTCATTACTATCACTTAATGAAGTAATAATTCCCATCAGTTTGTATGGCAACAGGCACTTATAAGGAAGGCCATATTTCTGGTCTGACTTAATTGTAAATAGTGTAAGCCGTCTTGTATCTGTTCCTACTATATTCACAGTGTTTTCTTTAATATCTATCAACCCACCCCTAAAATATGGGCGTGGTTCTTCAGCATCAATACAGAACATTACCTTATCAATCCCTTCTTTAAGTATATTACTATCTAATGTAAGTGTAATATCACCGGAGAATTTTTGTAGTTTTGGAAATTCTTCCTCCTCCATAGAAGGAAAGGTATATTTTGATTCACCAGATAATACCTCTACAGAGTTATTCTTTTTGGATATTTTTACATCACCATCAGGTAGTTGTTTTATAAGTGATATAAATTTTTTACCATTTATTACCGCACTCCCTTTTTTATTTTTTTCACACTCAATATTTAGTCTTATTGTACTTTCTAAATCTGTAGCAGTTAAAGAACATCCCATTTCTTTTACATCTAAAAATACTCCTCCTGTAATTGCAATTGCTGGTTTTATAGGTAATACCTCTTCAATTTTTCCACACGCCTTTTTCAATACACTACTTTTCACTATTATCTCCATTTTAAAACCTCCTTAGTATTAATAAAGAAAACTTTTTGTATAAAAAATACTTATCTTTATATTTTATAAATACTTATATAGTGTAAAAGATGTGTAAAACTATCTTTCAAGGGTACTCCTTATCTCATCAATAATGCCTTTAATATACTGGTCATTCTGATATAATGTTTTTATCTTTTTATATGCATATAAAACTGTTGTGTGGTCCTTACCTCCAAACTTGATAGCGATTGAGTGAAGTGAACTACCTGTTAACTCTCTTCCTAAAAACATTCCTATCTGCCTGGGTAGTAGTATATTTTTTATCCTTGTATTTTTCACTATATCATCTTCTTTTATTTTAAAGTAGTCACATACAGCAGACATAACACTATCTAATGTTACAACTACCCTTTTATTATAATACTCACCATCTATTATTTCATCAACTACTTTTTTGTCTATCTCCTGAGATAAAAGTGTTGAAAGTGCAAATAATCTATTAAGGACACCCTCTAATATCCTTACATTATCCTTAACATTCTCTGTAATATAATATATTATTTCATCATCAAGGACAATTTTTTTAATCTCACACTTTTTTTTCAGTATAGCCACCCTTGTCTCAAAGTCAGGTGGTAATACTTCAACAAGCAGTCCCCACTCAAATCTTGAAACAAGCCGCTTTTCAAGAAAGGATATCTCTTTTGGTGGTCTATCACTGGAAAGGATGATCTGCTTTCGCTGGTCATACAGGAAATTAAATGTATGGAAGAACTCTTCCTGCGTGCCTTCTTTTCCCGCAATAAAGTGTATATCATCTATAAGCAGAAAGTCAAGTTTTCTAAACCTCTGTCTGAACAGATGGGTTGTTTTGTTTTTGATGCTCTGGATGAACTCATTAAGGTAGACATCCGCAGGTAGATATAAAATGTTTTTCTCATCTCTTTCCTGAATAAAGTGGACTATTGCCTGCATAAGATGTGTTTTCCCTAATCCAAATCCACCATACAGGAAAAGTGGGTTATAGGCAATACCCGGGGACTGTGCTACTGCCTGGGCTGCTGCGTGTGCCAGCTGGTTTTTAGGGCCAACAACAAAGTTATCGAATGTGTAAGAAGGATTGAGCGATGTTTCATATTCTATTGTAGGTGTAGGTGAAGGGGGTGTAGTTCTCTTCTCTTCTCCTGTGTAAGATATCTCTATCTCTGGCTTCCAGCCCGCTATGTCTTCAAATATCTCTCTTATTAGGCCAATATATGGAATGAATCCCTTCTCAAAGGTTGTCCCCGGTATCTCTAACTGTACCTTATTGGCACTAATCCCCTTAATTTTTACTGGCCTGAGCCATATATCATATGCCCTGTTATCATTTAGTCGCTCTTCTACCTTTGCCATCACCTCTTTCCACAATATCTCAACGTTCTCTTGCCCTTTTTCCATAAGTTATCCACAACTTTTACACATTTTTTCCACAGCACTTTTTGTACTTTTTACCACTACCGCAGGGGCAGGGCTCATTCCTCCCTATCTTCCTGCCAGCCGCATAGGAAACTGGTTTCACAGGTTGTTCCTCTGGTAATGTATCTACGGGAGTGACTGTA
>JAQVEU010000190.1 GCA_028697565.1 Candidatus Ratteibacteria bacterium | reverse complement strand
AGTACAGTCATTTTTATTTGTGGGTGTGTCTATAAATTTATAGAAAATTCCTGGAAAAATATCTTTGTCTATCCTATAACAAATTTCTCTTTGCAGCCACTTGTAGATATCTATCTCACGGATGCGTTGAAAAATGTTTTTATTGAGTATCCCGAGTATCATCTTGTTAATGATGTAAAGGATGCAGAATATACCTTGAAGGTTCATATCAAAAAATGGGAAAGGCCACCTCTGTTTTTTTCAGGGGAAAAGTCAAGAGAGATAGTTATTGCAGAGTTTCAGGCAGAAACAGAGATAACACTTTACAAAAACGGAGAGGTTGTTTTTGCTGATACTATTACAGAGAATATCCCTGTTTCTATTGCAAAGTCATACGAGGAAGAGGATATTCTGTCAGAGGCATCAAAAAAACTATCCTTAAAGATTTATTTTTATATTGTTGAGAAAAATGAAAGAAAAGGATAACTATATAATTCTTGGAGACAGTGAGAAAGCAGAAGAAATAAAACAGCTGCTTATGGAGAAGTATGGCATAGGGAAAGGGGAAGTAAAAACCGTATTTGCAGACGAGGTCAGTGTAAAAGACCTTCTGAAAGAGGTAGATTTTGTTCCACTCTTTTCAAAAAAGAAGATTATCTACATAAAAAACTGTGAAGAATTAAGCAAGGAGGACTGTGAACTTCTGAAAAAGTTTTTTCAAAGTCCACTACCTGATGTGTGCCTTATCCTGACTGGTAAAGAGATAAAAGGTGCTCTTGATGAATATGTGGATATAGAGACAGTAAAGGATGAGGAGACATCAGCACTTTTCCCAGGTATATTCCGTATGAGAAGTCCGAGGGACAGAAAAAAGGTTATATCTCTTTTGAAAGAGTATATAAAACATAATCCGCTTGACTTTCCTACTGCAATTAATGCATCCTTTGTGTATATAAGGAATATTGTAAAAAACCAGAAAAAGGTTGATAAGACACTATTAGATGCCTATCAGAAACTTCATCGTCTTGATTTTGAACTTAAGACAGGCAGGATAGATAAAAAGGAGATTGATATATTTGTGTTTACCCTTCTTCCCTGACTGTTAGAATTATTTCTGCTCTGGTAATACCTGTTTCCCATACTTATTTACAAAGTGGGTCAACCCGCTTTTTTTTCTTGCAGCAGTATTTTTGTGTATTACTCCTTTTGCCGCTGCCTTATCAATCATCTTATATGCCTTTTTTAACATATCAGATACTTCTGG
Source organism: Candidatus Ratteibacteria bacterium (assembly GCA_028697565.1). GTDB lineage: Bacteria > Ratteibacteria > UBA8468 > B48-G9 > JAFGKM01 > JAAYXZ01. Next base: position 1,265 of record JAQVEU010000190.1, on the reverse strand, counting down.
TTTTTGATTCAAAACACCTTTTTTAACATCCTTTACCAATTTTTTAATGCCATCCTTAATTTTCTTATTATATTGCCTTTTTCGTTTTTCCTGTCTCTGTCTTTTTAAAACACTCTTTGTCCTCTTTGCCATTGCTTTTTCTCCTTATCACTTTTAACATTTCGTTATAAAGTGGTATGATATTATCATAAACTAAACTTTTTATCAAGAAAAAGTGTCTCAATAAAAAGAAGATACGGAATATAGCATGCCTGAAGAAAGGAAAAGAATTGTCTTTGATGAATACTACAGGGACTATGCGGGAAAACTATATGGTGTGGCATTCAGGATGGTAAATAACAGGCAGGATGCTATGGATATTGTCCAGGAGAGTTTTATAAGGGCATATCAAAACTGGGAAAAGTTCAGAAATGAATCATCTGTTTCTACATGGCTATACAGAATAACACTTAATCTCTCATATGATTTTTTGAAGAGACGTTCAAAGAATGGACCTCTGCCTATTGAAAAGGACTTTGAGGACAGAAGATTATATATTAGTGAAAAGGACGTTATAAACGCAGATATGTCTGATGAAATAAAAAAAGAGATAGATAACCTTACACCTAAACAAAAAACAGTTTTTATATTAAAGTGTTATGAAGAGCTTACCTATGAGGAGATTGCAAGGATTACAAAAAGCAGGATAGGGACTGTGAAGGCAACATATTTTCAGGTAGTCCAGAAGATAAAGAAAAATCTTGGAGGAAAGAAAAATGTTATGTAAAAGGTATGAACATCTAATGGTAGATTACCTTGCTGGTGAACTAACACAGGCAGAAAAAGAGATGGTTATGGAACATCTGAAAGGGTGTCATAAATGTGCAGAGTTGTTTGAAGAGTACAGGGAAGTTATTGAGAAAAGTAGAAGTATAGAGATTCCTGTTCCTGAAGGGTATGTATGGGAAAAGAAACTTGCAGAGATAAGAGCAGGACAGCCCCTCCGCCATGTCCATATCCTGAAACCTATCGGTGTATTTGCTGCTTTACTGCTGATAATATCCTTATTCTTTGCAAAGGTGCCCAACAATGGGAAGGGTAATGTAGTGGTCAGAAATACCAACAAAAATGGTTATGGGATAGTACTACCAAAACTGCCCTGTTCCGAAGGCACCTTGCTTAAACGGATTGACTACATAGATGAAGAATCCGCTTCAGAGATAATGGATATTGTGCTTAATACCCCTGTGTTTCCCCTATATGAATATTGAGTTTGAGATTTCTCC
>JAQVEU010000189.1 GCA_028697565.1 Candidatus Ratteibacteria bacterium | reverse complement strand
CCTGTGGCAACTACAAGATGTATAGGTAGTGTTGTTAATACTTCTGAGTCAAGTATTGAAAGTTTTGGAATAATTTTTTCACTGCTCACCGTCTTTTTTGTACTATATCTTCTGTCAACTATCACAGCAAACCTTGTTACCTCACTGCCTGTCCCACAGGTTGTAGGTATGGCGATAACAGGAAGTGGCTCATTTTTATATTCCATCTCTCCAAAGTATTCTCGGACAGAACCACCGTTGGAAGCAACGACTGCTATTGACTTTCCCACATCCATTGCACTGCCACCACCAACTGCTAAAATACAATCACATCTCTCTTTTATACAAAGTTGAGCCCCCCTGTCCACATCATCTGTGTCTGGCTCAGAATTTGCTCCTGTATAAGATAGGTATTCTATGCCTGTTTTTGAAATGCTACCTGTCAGTTTATCAAAAAGTCCTGAACTAAATACAAAATTTTTCCCGCTTACTATAAGAACCTTCCTGCCATATTCTTTTATCTGTGGAAGATACTTTTCTATACCACCTCTTTCAAAATAGACCTTTGCTCCCATATAAAAATATAGTTTTTCCATCTCTTGCTCCTATCTTTATTATAACATCCCACTTTGAGAACCATCAATCAAATTACTTAATAAAACAAAGAGTACAGAAGCAGACAAAAACCAGTTCCCATAATCGGAGTAAAAAACCAGCCAGAAAGGACTTTCAAAATGGTCTTTTTATTTACGGTCCGCATCCCTTTAACTACTCCTATGCCAAAAACCGCCCCCACGATTGCCTGAGAAGAAGAGACGGGGACTCCTATGAAGGCATAGATATGAAGTATAATGGAGTGTGCTAATACCACAATAAAAGCAGAAAAGGCATCAACAGGTATAATCTTTCTTCCCACAGTAAACATTACCCCCCTGCTTGCAGTTAGTGCCCCCATGGCTATACCTATTCCGCCTATAAGTAGTGACTGTTGTATATCAATAATTCCTGACTTATAAAACACACCCGTTACATTTGCTACATTATTAGCCCCCAAAGAATAAGCACCATATATACCACTTAGTATAAGAATATTCCTCATCACCCTGTCATAGGTTATAAAGTGGATATTCCTTTTCCTTATGATAGGGGATAGGATAATATAAAGAATAATGGATATTGCAGCAGCCCCTAATGGTGTTGTAATCCAGCATATAAAAATTTTTATGAGCAGGTCTGTTGCTATATATTTGTTTAAGATACCTATCCCTATTATGGCACCAACTACTGCCTGAGATGTTGAAACAGGGAGTTGTAAAAAAATCATTAGTGTTACAGTTATTGCAGCAGCAACGGATATAATAAAAGCGGTATTATATGTCTGTGGAGTTAATTGTGATAATGTGGCCATTCCCTTACTACCACCATATATGGCTCCTAATAGAACAAACACAGCACCTAAAACAACTGCTGTTCTATACCTTACCATATAACAAGAGACCGCTGTTCCGAAGATATTTGCAATATCATTAGAACCGAGAGACCATCCCATATACAAAGGTCCAAGCAGTCGGAAGTCCATTTTTATACCATCCGTTTAGCAGCAACTATATTTAGCCGGTCTGTTACCTCTTCTGACATATCAGATATATTTCCAATCTCAATCACAAGGTCCTTCAAAAGTATTTTTTCACCTGTATCATACCCACTGGCAAAAATCTTTCTTATGATTTCCCGTTCAATCCTGTCAGATGAACTTTCTCTTTTATCTACCTCCTGAACCTTTTCTCTAACTCCTTTAAGGTTGTAAAAAAGTGTTCGGAATCCTTCTACTGCTACTTCAAAGGCAGAGATATTATTGTGGATTAACTTTAGAAAGTCATCTTTAAGCTCTTTGGGTATCTCAAGATTTTCTGTCTCAATCTGGTATAGAACTGATTGTGCCTTATTCATAACCTCGTCTGTTACCTCAAGAAGACCTAATATATCACCTCTGGATTCAGGAATAAGTGACTTTTCGTACATTTCAAGTTCAATCTCTCTACGGATATCATCAGCCATTGATTCAGACAGATGAGTTGTTTCTATCATTTCTTTAAATTCTTGTGTCAGCCCTGTTTCAAAATACTTTTCTATGGTCTTTTTAAATAGTTCAGAGGCATCAAGCATCTTATTAAGATATCTTTCGACCATCTCATATACCCTGTTCTTCTTACTGAAAAAAAATTCCATAGTGCACCCCCTCGTATATAAACTTAAAATTTAAAACTCTAAACTTAAAGGTAAAGGTGTACAGTAAACTCAAAATCCAAAACTATAAACTATAAATACAGACAAAAAGGTACAATGTCTTAAACTTAAAACCTTCCCCCTCACCTTAAATCCTCTTCCCGCTTGTCCCTCACCTTTTTCTCTCTTCCCATTTTATGGGGAAGGGTCAAGGGTGAGGGGTTTTTCTCTACTCTCTACTCTGCTACTTCTTTTTACTCAGTGCCTTCTTTATGCTTGCTACATTTTACAATAGATATTGCTAAAT
>JAQVEU010000188.1 GCA_028697565.1 Candidatus Ratteibacteria bacterium | reverse complement strand
AACCTTCATATAAGAAATGAACAAATCAGGTATTATTGTATTGCAAACAACAAAGTTCTTTATGACTTTGAAGATATTGAGAGTTATAATCCTGATGGCAAATACTTCGGTGATAAAAATGTCCGAGATGACTGCTCTTACTCAGGTGGGAACTGGGCAATAGAGTGGCAAAGTTCCCATAAGGAGGGTATTGACTGGTACAGATGCCCATCTGCACACAGCCAGCCACTTAATGCCAATCAGAAGGCATATGCAGCATGGTGGCTATGGACACGACTTGCTGGCTGGGATGGAAAGTAAAGAGAATGGGCAAGTCCTCATTGAACACTGTATATTTCCCTCTGCCTTGAGGGAAGGAAACAAAACCCTTCTGATGTTAATATATTACTTTCAGTTTAACAATTATAACAACTCTTGACAGTGGATTTTTTTAAAGGTATAATGATAATGAGAGTTATTATCAATAAGGAGTTAAGAGATGAGATATGGAAACCCATGGGCATGTAAAAGGATGATGGCGGAAGGTTTAAGGATAACACAGACAAGAATGGTTATACTGGATATACTTGTAAAAAATCCTGAACGGCATTTCAGTGCAGAGGAGATATTTCTTATAGCACACAGGATCAACCCCGCCATTGGTCTTGCTACTGTTTACAGAACACTTGACCTACTTACACGGATGGGTCTTATCCAGAAATTGGACTTCGGTGATGGAAAGGCAAGGTATGAGATGACAGAAGAATCTAAAAAGGTGCCCCACCACCATCATCTTGTCTGTAGTGAGTGCGGAAAGGTTATTGACTACACGGAGTTTACCAACGAAGAAAAGGAGTTGCTAATAAAAATAGAAAAAGAACTCTCTGAAAAATATAAATTCAAGATAAAAAGCCACATTATCCAATTCTGCGGTATCTGTAATGAATGCAGTAAAAGGAGGTGAGTAATATGCCAGGAGGAGATGGAACAGGACCAGTAGGTCTTGGGCCAATGACTGGTAGAGCAGCAGGGTACTGTGCAGGCTACGGAGTTCCCGGATATATGAATCCTTATGTCGGAGGCCGCGGATTAGGTTTTGGATGGGGTCGCGGTTTTGGCAGAGGCAGAGGGTTTGGCAGAGGTTTTGGCAGAGGTAGAGGATTTTATGGCAACCCTTATTTTGCGGGAGCGCCCTATCCATTGGGACCTGTATCCTACCCTTTTGCTTCTGACCCGGCAATAGACCCTTATGCTGTATGGAGTTTAAGTCCGGAGGAAGAGAGAAATATGCTTCTTGAACACACAAAGATGCTGGAGACACAACTGACTGATATGAAGAAGCGGATTGCCGAGTTGGAAAAAGAGGCAGGGAAAGCGAAGTAACGGACATATTCTACAGGGCGGCATATCGCCGCCCTGTAGGTATATTGTTCAGGGAGGAATATTATGAAAGTTTGTATAACATCAGATGGAGATAGATTAGAGGCAAATGTTGACCAACGTTTTGGAAGGTGTGCATACTTTATCTTTTACGACACGGAAACGGATAAATTTGAGGTGCTCCAAAACACAAACGCAGCAGGTATGGGCGGAGTTGGTATTCAAAACGGTCAGTTAATGGCAGAAAAAGGTGTTGATGTCCTTCTGACAGGAAATTTAGGACCCAATGCAGCGAATGTACTACAACAGGCAGGTATTAAAGTAATAACAGGGGTGTCAGGTAAGGTAAAGGATGCAGTGGAAAATTTCAAAAAAGGTCTTTTAAAAGAAGTATCTTCTGCTAAACCGACAGTATCACCCCATTTCGGGATGGACAGGGATAAAAAATAACAGGAGGCAATTATGAAGTTTGCCATTTCAACAGACGGAGATTTTGTTTCTCCTCATTTCGGAAGATGTCCTTCTTTCACAATAGTTGAGATTGAGAGCAATACAGTTGTGAAAAAAGAAGTAATAAATAATCCAGGGCATCATCCGGGCTACCTGCCAGAATTTCTTCATCAAAAAGGCGTACGTTCTATTATCTGCGGAGGTATGGGGCAACGTGCAGCAGGGCTATTTAAGGAGCACGGTATAAATACAATTGTGGGTATAGAAGGGAAAATCATAGATGTGATAGATAAACTGGTAAAAGGTGAACTTAAGGCAGGAAAAAGTTTATGTGAGCCAGGAGCAGGAAAAAACTACGGTATTGAAAAAACAGAATGCAACCACAGAGGAGGTGAGTAATATGCCAGGAGGAGATGGAACAGGACCATTAGGACAAGGACCCAGGACCGGTAGGATGGGAGGTATAAGAGGCGGAAGGGGTAGAAGAGGAGCAGGACCGGCTATCTTCTGTATATGTCCTGCCTGCGGAGAAAAGGTTATACATCAGGCAGGGACACCCTGCTCTGCTATATCATGCCCTAAGTGCGGAATAAGAATGGTAAGGGAATAAGATGACCATCACGGTAGCAAGTGGAAAAGGGGGAACAGGCAAAACACTTATTTCTACATCCCTTGCTTTATCATTAGGTAAAGATGTAAGATTTCTTGACTGTGAT
>JAQVEU010000187.1 GCA_028697565.1 Candidatus Ratteibacteria bacterium | reverse complement strand
CAATATTAGTAATGAGGTGGTGTTTAATTCTGCCACCTGTACACATACCAGAGCCAGCCATTATGATAACAGACCCTGATATGTGGTTAATACTCTTTGATTCATCCACAGTGCGTGTAAGTTTCAATAATGGAAAATCAAATGGTGATAGGCCCTTTTTTATCAAGTTCTGTGTTTGTTTATCAAAGTATTCAGGATACTTATTAAATACCTCTGTGATATTTATTGCCATAGGGCTATCAACAAATATAAGTGTGTGGGGAATAATATTTTCTTTTAGGAATATTCTTAAAAAGTAAAGAATCTCCTGGGTGCGTTCTATAGCAAATGTCGGGATGACTATATTCCCACCTCTTTCGACTGTTGTGTTTATAACATCAGCAAGTTCTTTTCCTGCCTCTTCTTCGCTCTTATGTTCTTTATTTCCATAGGTGGATTCCATAAAGACAACATCTGCCTCTTTAAAAGTTGTAGGGTCTTTAAGAATAGGTTTGTCCCACCTGCCAATATCTCCTGAAAATATAAGTGTCTTTGTCTTTCCACCTTGTAGTACTATCTCAATTTTTACCATTGCTGCCCCTAATATGTGTCCTGCGTCATGGAAAGACACATAGACATCTTTAAAAAGTTCAAAGGGATGTTCATAGGTATATCCCTTTAACAGAGGAAATACATTTCTTGCGTCATCAGCAGTATATAAAGGGACAACAGGGTATGGCGACGTTCTCCTTTCTATAAGGTGTCTTTTCCTTTTCTGTTCTGCATCTTCTTCCTGGACCTTTCCTGAATCTAATAATGTAATTTTAGTAATATCAGCAGTGGGTTCGGTACAAAAGATATCCCCCTTAAATCCATCTTTAACTATTTTTGGAAGGTATCCACAGTGGTCAAGATGTGCATGTGTAAGTATGATTGCATCAATTGAAGAAGGATGGACAGGAAATGGTTGCCAGTTTCTGCTTTTAAGTTCTCTTTCTTGAAAGAGTCCACAGTCCACCATAACCCTTTTGTCAGATATCTGAAGTAGAAACCTTGAGCCCGTAACATTCTTTACTCCACCTAAAAATTTCACACGCATTTCTTACTCCTTAAATTGACAATACATCTTTAAAACTATAACATATCACTGAAACTACTACAAGGATGATATATGCGATTAGAAAACAGAAAGGCATATTTTAACTATGAGATACTGGACAAGATAGAGGCAGGGCTTGTGCTAAAAGGACCTGAGGTAAAGTCGTTAAGGGAGGGCAAGGGTAGTATAAAAGAGTCATTTGGTAGGATTGAAAATGGAGAGGCTTTCTTGCATAACTTCTATATAGCGCCTTATCCTGCATCACTTGAAAAGATAGACCCGCTGAGAAAGAAGAAGCTGTTGCTTGGTAGAAGAGAAATAAAGCGGCTGAACAGGAAATTAGAAGAGAAAGGACTAACCCTGATACCACTTGCTGTATATTTTAATAAAAGTGGCCTGGCAAAGGTTGAGATAGCACTGGCAAAAGGTAAAAAGCTATATGATAAAAGAGAGAGGATAAAAGAGAGGGACATACAACGGGATATTGAACGAAGAACGAAACAGGGTTGATATATACCCAACTTGTACACAGAGTTGACAGAGGACAGGTTTTTGGGGTATATTTATAAGGTAAATATGTAATCAACTACGTTGATTGAAAAGTAGAGAGTAGCAAGAAAAAAACCTTACTTTAGAGTTTTGGATTTAGAGTTTAATAAGGGGGGCGATACAGGTCTCGACAGGAAGGAATCAGGGATAAGGTGGCCTGTAGAGTTTGTCGTGGACTCTTTAAAACACGGCAACAAATAACTGCCAATACGGCAAACGCTCTGGCTGCATAACTAATGCAGTCACCCATCCGTAGAAGGAGTCCCCTGCTCCTTTATGGAATGGGTCGGCAAACAGGGGATTCTTTTCAGGGTTCCCTTTCTCCCTGAAAGGAATTAACAAAAAGGGTGCGGAAGGCAGACGGTGTCCGGAGATGGCTGCTTTCTTAAGGATAAAACTCCGGACTATACAGGTAGATACCTTATCAATGACCTTTCTGGACGCGGGGGCAGTACCCGCCGCCTCCATTAAAAGCAGTGATTAGTGACCAGTGATTAGTATAAGACGTAAAGGCAGTGATTAGTGACCAGTGATTAGTAAGTATAACAGAGAGGAGAAAAAGCACCCCCGCGGACAGCGAAGGGGTGCAGGGGAAGGTACTTTCCCCTGCGTATTTCGTAGTGGGGGGAGGACTATATCAGGAAGGGGGAAGCACCCCCTCCTGAAGAGCGAAGCGAGGACGCGGGGGCAGTACCCGCCGCCTCCACAAAAGGCAGTGATTAGTGACCAGTGATTAGTAAGTACAACAGAGGAAGAAAGACACCCCTTACCCTAACCCCTCTCCCCTCAAGAGAGAGAAAACATATCTCCTCCCCATACGAGGGGGGAGGTTTGGTGGGGGTGGAGATACTTTATCCCTTCTCCCCTTGTGGGAGAAGGGAAAGATGAGGGGTATAAGGAATTTGGTAG
>JAQVEU010000186.1 GCA_028697565.1 Candidatus Ratteibacteria bacterium | reverse complement strand
TGTTGAAGATGGTATAGGAGCCATTCTCCATATAATTGACCAGAAAAGGAAACTACAGAAAAGCATAATAACAAGTGCAGTAAATTCCGCCTTATACCAGGAGGTAAATCTTGTCCTTGTTAGTTCAAGCTGTTTGAACTCCTGAGCAGTCCCGCCATGGTCAAAATATGGAACAGGTGCAAACCATATATCTACTCCTTTATATCCACTCAATATAAATGTCCCTTCTCTCACCATAGGAAAGGATACACCTCCTGCAACACCTGTGATACCGAACATTCTTGCAGATGTATATGTAAGGAAGGGGGTAAGTATAAAGCCAAAAAAGACAAAAAGTATTACAGGAAATTTAGGAACCAATATCTTGCATATAGCTATATAAATAATAGTTGAAAGCGCCCAGAGTACTATTGCAATATATACAGGATAGTCCCCCCTTCCTTCAGGAGGTTTCTCTTCTGTGTACTTCTCTTTTTCCCCTACCTCTCTCTTTCTTTTCCAGAATACCTTCAACATTGTCGCTATGCCGATAATAGCAACAACAATACCACATGCAATGGTTGCATTCATCCAGAAGTCAAGGTTGGTTGCTACATTGGCAGGTATGGCTGTCATACCTGGCTGCCAGTTTTTTATAATACCAGCCCGGTAAAGTATAGGATTGCCTATCGTCCTCGACAGAATTGCCCCTATGAAAGAGCCTGTCACCACCCAGAACGGAAGAACAAATCCTGTAATAACAACACCTAATTCTGTCATAAACCCAAGCATAGATGAAGGAAATATATCTCCCATCTTCGCTGTAAAGTCCACCCAGGGAATAGGAAGGAGTTGAAATGGTTTTGTCATAAGCAGCCCTGTGATTGTAGGTATAACCACATAAAAGGCACCAAATATAACTCCTATCATTGCTGAAATACTGAATATTCTCCACCGCCAGGTCTCTTTCTTCCCGCTTACTTCAGCAAGGGCAACAGCACCTTCGGAAGCAACCGGTGCCATAGGAAATGGTAGTTTTTCCCTATCACTTGTCAGACGGAAAACTGCATATCCAAGTGTAAATTTATTTATCCTGAAAAGCACATTATGAATAATAAGCAAAAGGATGGGAATTGCCCATGCCCGATGCAAGAATGTTCTTTTTAATATCGCCTCTGAACTGGCAGGAGGCACTGCCCAGGAAGGCATATACTTATGTAGTTTAAATGCCTGGGCATAAGGTGACTGTATTAGGTACTGCTTCCATATCAGGTCACTGAATGCCCCTCCCTGAAGTGTAAGTCCTGCCGTTCCGAGCACAAGACCTGCGCTTACAAGGGATGCAGCAAGGATATATATGATATATACCTCCTGTTTCTTCAGCTCAACAAAAGACCTTTTTGCTATTTCAACAAGGAGTATAACAGTAACCCACTGTGCAGCCCCTGCAATTCCACCACCTGTAATAAGACCTAAGTATATTGCACCCGGAAGCATAATAAAACCAATAAAAAGAGCGGCTACCACCGTCTTGACATTAAATCCATCCTGAAATGGTTCTTTTACTTCCGGTTCAAGATATACACCTTTTTCTATCTCTTCTGCCATTTTCCGTCCCTTTTACAAGATAATCCCTAACGGGATTACTTTCATAGGGGCACACGCCCCTCTGACGGTCGCTATCGCTCCCTGTCATCCCGCTGGGGAAACCAGATTGTTTCCCCCGCACACTCCCTAATCCGCATCAGAATTTCTTAAAACATTAGAATTCCGATGCTACAAGTTTTAAAAGTTTCTTCCCCTGTTCAGCATAGTCCCTCTTAACATCACCACTTACGGTCCTCCAGATAAGGAACTGTTTTCTTATACCATCAAGGAACCTTCTGTTAAGACGTTTCCAGTCAGTAGATTCTCCACTTTCCCTTTTCATTATCAGATTTATTGTATAAAATTCATACTGTCCCATTGGTTCCATTATTACCTTGAGATGCTGGCTCACTCCTAAATCAAAAGGTGCCAGCCATACATTGGTATCTATAGTATACCTGTTTTTCCCAGAAGGAAGTTTTTCATAATTAAGTGTAGCACCACCAGTATAAAAATTGCCTAACGAGACATCCTGATAGGAGCCGAAGTAGTCTGTCAAAAATGTTGCAAGTCCAAGAACCTCAACCTCTGCTACTGTAAAAGGAAATTCAAATTCCCATTTATCACCCTTTGGTTCAGGCAGTACCCACCTTCTTGTCACATCAGGCACAGCCATCTGGGCTGCCTTTCTGGCAGGATAAAGGGTTGAAAGTATCACTGTGATAAATATAATAAGCGTTGCAAAGACAGCAGAAAGTGAAGAATAGTTAAGTACCAGCCCTCTTAAAAGTCCTGTAGCCATAAGGATTTTGACAACAACCTGACCTAACAGATATCCTACAACAGAGCCTATTACTGCATACACCATTGATTCGGCAAGAAATAGAGATGAGATATGTACAGGGGCAAGGCCAACTGCACTATAGGTTCCGATTTCCCTGATTCTCTCATAGACCGCTCCTAACATAGTATTAAGAACTA
>JAQVEU010000185.1 GCA_028697565.1 Candidatus Ratteibacteria bacterium | reverse complement strand
TTGGTGAGGCATACTACTCTGCTGGCAAGAAAAAAGAGGCACTGGACAACTACAAAAAGGCAATTGAGATAGATGGTAATAATCCTGATTTCTATTATTCACTCGCTCATCTGTATCTTGCAGAAGGTAATAATGAAGAATGTATTAAGTCATTAGACAGAGTAATAGAGATTGCACCCTCATCAATAACAGGAAAGTCGGCCAAAAAATTAAAAGCATCTGTTTTGGCACAAACGCAGAATAAAGAAATGGTACAGAAGTGGTCTAAAATGGAAGAAGAGGTAAGGAAGCAGAAAGAGGAACAGTCGGCAAAGGCAGCAACAGGGCAACAGGGAATGTTTCCACCTGAACTTTCAGGGATGCCACCTGGTGGTGTACCTGGTTTAGAACAAAAAAAAGAAGAAAAGGTACCTATAGAATTACTTATAAAACGTATAAAATTCGGGACAAAAAATGTAATACATCAGTCCTCCGCTATATTACCTACCTATGAACAAACAGAACTGACAAAAGTTATAACCGATATGATAGAAATTGTAAAAGAAAGCAAGGAAACACCTGTAAGAAAAAATGTTATTCTTGCACTTGGCAAGACAGAAGCTCCTGAAGCTATTGATACAATTCTTAACATTATTCAGGACAAAAATGAACTTTTTGATATAAAAATTTCTGCCCTTGATAGCATTGCAAAATTAAGAAGAGATGATATAGCCACGGTTTTAAGAAATACTTTAAAAGCAATGGTTGACAAAAGAGAAAGCGAAAGGGCAGAGGCACAGAAGAACATCAAAGATATAACTACAAAGATAGAGTCCATTCAGGCACAGAAGATTGCCTTGAATATGCAGATTAACCAGGAAGAACAAAAGAGATCGGAACTACAACAAAAGATAGGTATGGCAGGTATGCCGGGAGAATATGGAGCAATGCCTCCGGGAATGATGATGAGTACACAACCCGGTCAGTCCCCTTTATCACTTCAGGAGATTCAGAAAATACAGACAGAGATACGTAAGATAGAGGACTCGTTAACGAAGAAACGAAACGATATGAGCAATTTAGATAAACAGTTAGCTGAATTACAACAGCAGAAGGGTAAATATGAGGCACTACTCTGGCAAAAAGAACAAAAAAGGACAGACATTTCTATATCCAGTGGTTATACGTCCCCCTCTGCAGTTGTATCTACACCGATGCAATATGGGCCACAGGGTATGGAACCCGGTATGTTCCCCGGTGTAATGCCACCAGGTACTATGCCAGGATTTGAAACATACAGGTACGAAGAAACCAGTGAAGACAAAAATGAGGTTATATTTGCACTTAAACTTATAAGGGCATTGGGGAGTATACGTGACAAACAAGGGATATCAGTTATTAAAAAGGGCTGGGATGAGTACGGAGTTGAAAACGAAAAAATTTACTATCTTTTGACCCTTGCAAGATTGGGGGACTTTACCGGTCTACCTGCCCTTGTTGAACGTATCGGTAAGGACTATCCACAGACAGACCTGGCAGATGAGATAGAACTGCGCAAGGGAATAATAGAGGTCCTTGGGGAATATCTTGCTCAAAGGCCTGACCCGAAACTCCAGGGACTAATTGAATTTTTGAGTGAAGAAGGAATTTATCCTGAGATTAAAGTAGCAGCTTCAGGTGTGCTCGCATCTCTTGCAAAAGCACCTGCCAAAAAATAATACCCTCTGTTTTCCCTCTGGGACCAGGGCCCAGAATTGAGATGGAACAGATATAAGAATGATATGTAAAGAATCAAATACTCTTAAAAAATGAACACAGGAGAGTAAAAATGAATAAAGAAATTATATTTTTAGTAGAAGAATCACCCGAAGGAGGGTATGAAGCAAGGGCATTAGGATATTCTATTTTCACACAGGCAGAGACATTAAATGAATTGAAAGAAGGAATTAGAGATGCTGTTAAATGTCATTTTGAAGAAGGAGAAATGCCACTTATTATTAGGTTGCATATAGTAAAAGAGGAAGTAGTAAAAGCATGAAAATTCCAAGAGATATAGAAGGGAAAGAATTAGCGAAATTTTTTAAAAAATATGGATATGAGATTACAAGACAAACAGGAAGTCATGTCAGATTAACAACTCACATAAAAGGAATGCATCATATTACAATTCCAAAACATAAAATTTTAAGAATAGGAACTTTGAATTCTATTTTAAAAGATGTTGCTGAACATTTTAAATTTGAGAAAGAAATTTTAATTGAAGAATTATTAAAATTCAAAAAATGAAAAGGAAATTTTTGTTTATTCTATCGAATCTTCTCTTGATATCTAATTTATTCTCTCTGTTTTCTCTCTGGGACCAGGTCCCAGAGGTTTTAGGAAAAGGATGTTAAGTAAAGAACTTATAAAAGTAGGTAGTAAAACTTTAAAAGATAATAAGATTGAAGAGCCAGTTAGAAAGGCAGAGATTCTTTTAAGTGATATTACAAAAAGAAAAATACCTGACCTTTATATAACAGAAGAAAAAGTTCCTGAAGAGATTATAAAAAAATATACTAAATACCTTAAAAAATTACTAA
>JAQVEU010000017.1 GCA_028697565.1 Candidatus Ratteibacteria bacterium | reverse complement strand
TGCCCGCTGAATATTGTATTCTCTAATGAACGGCAGGAAAATGGATTTTTGTCAAAAAGCAAAGAATTTCCAGGTGTCTTTTTTATTGGTCACAAAGAATACTTTGAAAGGGATGAGATTTATGGACCTGGGGGAAAGGACTATCCTGATAGTTTGGAAAGATTTTCATTTTTTGCGAGGGCATCACTTGAAGCAGCAAAGATGTTAAAGATAGAGATGGATATATTTCACTGCCATGACTGGCACACAGCCCTTTTACCATTGTATCTAAAATTGTACTATAAAGAGACATTCCCAAAGGCACAAACCCTTTTTACCATCCATAATTTGGGATACCAGGGAATTTTCCCGCAGGACAAATTTCATCTATTAGGTATTCCATGGAACTATTTTAATATGGATGAGTTAGAATTTTACGGTAGTGTTAATTTTATGAAGGCAGGTATAATACATTCTGACATAATAAATACGGTAAGTCCTACATATGCGAGGGAAATTCTTACACCTGAATTCGGACATAAACTTGATGGGCTATTAAGAAAATATCAATATAAACTAAAGGGAATTCTCAATGGCATTGACTATCAGATATGGAACCCTGTATTTGATAATCTCATACCCAAAAAATATAGAACCAGAAAAAGTAAGTTAGAGAATAAGATAGCACTCCAGAAAAAACTATCACTTATTGTGGATAAAGACATACCTGTATTTGGTATGGTCAGCCGGTTAGCAGAGCAGAAAGGTATTGATTATCTTACAGAAATAATGGAGACTCTGCTTCAAAAAAATATCCAGTTAGTCATACTTGGAGATGGGGACCCTAAATACAAAGATATTCTTTCTACCTTTCATAAGAAAATGCCACAAAAAATTTCATTGACATTTGAATTTAACGATGAACTTGCACACTGGATATATGCAGGTAGTGATTTCTTTTTGATGCCTTCAAGGTTTGAGCCATGCGGGCTCGGACAGATGATAAGTTTTAAATATGGTACCATACCAATCGTAAGAAAGGTCGGAGGTCTTGCAGATACTGTACAGAACTATAACCCCGAGACAGAAGAGGGTACCGGCTTTGTATTTGAGGGGGGTAGCAAAGAACTACTGGAAAGGATAGAAAGTGCCATTAATTTTTATAAGGATAAGAACAAAATGGAACGACTGGTATATAAAGTAATGAACCTTGACTTCTCATGGAAGGCATCTGTTGAAGAATATCTTAAAACCTATAATGCACTGGTGAGGCAATAATGTACCTTTCTATACTATGGCATATGCACCAACCCTGTTATGCAATCAATAACATAGTTAACACACCTACAATTATTTTTCGAACTCTTTTTAACTATTACCCTATGGCAATACTCTCAGAAAAATTCCCTTCGGTCAAACTTAACTTCAATCTTACACCTGTCCTTATAAAACAGATAGAGAATATATCTGACGGGGTATATGAAGACCGATTTCTTTCATTGCTTAAAGACACCGATGTTGAAGCAAAACAGATTCTTATGATGGCACAGGAACTACCACCTTGCTTATTCAAAAGGGTCCCTGTTGTTAATATCCTTATTGAAAAAATTAAGAGTTCCTCATATTCCAGAGAAGATATTTCTGACATAACAGTTCTTCTTCATCTTATGTGCTTCCATCCATTAATTATAGATGACGATATTAACCAGATATTTAAAAAGGGAAGGCATTTTGATAATGAAGACAAAAAACTTCTGCTTAATAAAGAAAAAAATATCTTGAAAGGAACCCTGATAAAATATAGAGAACTTATGGAAACAGGACAGGTAGAGGTAAGCACAAGCCCTATGATGCACCCTATCCTTCCACTTCTGTATAATACAGATATAGCAAAACAAACAAAAACATCCCTCCGGATTCCAGATGGACTTTTTTCATATCCAGAGGATGCCTGTATGCAGATTGCAGAGGGAATAAAAACATACCAGGGTATATTTAACAGACAGCCATATGGAATGTGGCCATCTGAAGGAGGGATAAGTAATGAGGTCCTGAATTTATTTCTTGAACACCATATACAATGGACAGCCACTGATGAACACCTCCTTGCAGAAACACTTTCAAAACCACTTACAGAAAAGGAACGTTATAATATCTGGGAGTATAAAAACAGCATCTCTGTCTTTTTCAGAGACCATCATATCTCAGACCTCATAGGTTTTTCATATCAAAGAATGGATGAGAAAAAAGCAGCAATAAATCTTTTTGAGTATATCAACGGACTATCCGAAGGTAGAACCAATCAGATAGTATCCATTATCCTTGACGGAGAAAATCCATGGGACTTTTACACAAACTATGGTACACATTTTCTATCAACCTTTTATGAAATGTTGACCAATTCTAAAACTATAAAAACAACAACATTTTCAGAAGCACTAAATAGCGATATAACCCGCACCAAACTTGAAAGAATATCACCTGGCAGCTGGATGGGCGTTAACTTTGACAACTGGATAGGCAAGGAACCGGCAAATAAGGCATGGTCAATACTTAGAGATGCAAGGAAAACTGCTAAAGAAAAGATTGACACACTAAGTGAAGAGAAAAAACAGCAACTTTTGCAATATATTATGTTAGCAGAATCCAGTGACTGGTTCTGGTGGTACAGTCTACCTGCTGATAAAGAGATAAAGATAAGGTTTGATATGTACTTTAGAAATAGTATAAGGAAGATATATGAAACTGCTGGATTCCAACCACCTGAATATCTTGCCTTTCCTGTGGAACAATATATTACTGAGGATATATTGCCATACATAACTCCTTCTATTGATGGTAAAGTTACACACTTTTATGAGTGGCATACTGCTGTTGAGGTAGATGTATTCAGTTTATGGGGGACATTCAAACCAGTTGAACTTCCTGTAAAAAAGATATTTTACGGCTATGATGATAATAATTTTTATATACGGCTGGACATATCGGATGAAAAAGATATAGAGATTATTATTTCTTTTTTCAACTCCTATAAAAAAACATTTTCTATAAAACATAATGGTCCTGTCTCTGAACCATTATATTTTGTGTGGGGTGATATAATAGAGATAATGATACCAAAAAAAGAGATACTATCAGAGGGAGAAGATGTGATTTTTTTTAATATAACCATCAAAAAAAATGGGCAGGATATTGTTATACCTGCAACGGACTATTTTAAGATAAGGTTCGGCAAAAAGGAAGAAAATTGGATAGTATAGAAAGATATTATTTTAAGGAGTCATTTTTTGGCCCTGTAGACCTGTATCTATTTAATGAGGGCTCTCATCTTGAGATTTATAAAAAACTTGGTGCACACAGAAGAACGGTAGATGGCATTGATGGCTATAACTTTGCTGTCTGGGCACCAAATGCTGTGGCTGTAAGTGTAAAAGGCGACTTCAATAACTGGGATGGAAATAGGCACAAGATGCGGTCACTTGGAGATTCAGGAATCTGGGAGATTTTTATACCCGGGGTAAAAGATATTATTCCCTACAAGTTTGAAATTTATACGAAAAATAATCAGATATTGTTGAAATCAGACCCTTATGGCACCTTTTTTGAAGTCAGGCCTGCAAATGCATCAATTACATATCAATCAGAATATAGATGGGAAGCAGAAAGAATAGTCCCCTCTGATATTTATAAGGAACCTGTGGCTATATATGAGATGCATCTGGGCTCATGGAAAAGACGAAAAGATGGAACTTTTTTAAACTACCGCGAAATAGCAGAGAAACTTATTCCATATCTAAAAGAAACTGGATTTAACTGGGTAGAACTCTTACCCATTGCAGAACATCCGCTGGACTCTTCATGGGGGTATCAGACCACTGGCTTTTTTGCACCAACCAGCAGGTTTGGAACACCAGATGACTTCAGGTTTTTTGTTGATTGCCTTCATAAAAACAACATAGGCATTATCCTTGACTGGACACCCGCACACTTTCCCAAGGACGACTTTGGGCTATACTACTTTGATGGAACACATCTCTATGAACATTGTTATCCCCAGAAGAGAGACCACCCGGACTGGAAAAGTGCCATCTTTAACTATGGCAGATATGAGGTAAGTAATTTTCTAATTAACAGTGCTCTTAACTGGCTTGAAAACTTCTATATAGATGGGCTTCGGGTTGATGCTGTGGCATCAATGCTTTATCTGGACTACTCAAGAAAAGAAGGGGAGTGGATACCCAACATATACGGAGGAAGGGAAAACCTTGATGCGATTGAATTTCTCAGACGACTTAATACATCTGTGTATGGTAGATGTCCCGGTTGTTTTACTATAGCCGAGGAATCCACTGCGTGGCCTATGGTAAGTAGACCTGTTTATACAGGGGGACTGGGGTTCGGATTTAAGTGGAATATGGGGTGGATGCATGATACACTATACTATTTTACTCTTGACCCGATATACAGGAAGTACCATCATAACTGCTTAACATTTAGCTTGCTTTATGCCTTCTCTGAAAATTTTATACTCCCATTATCTCATGATGAGGTTGTACATGGCAAAAGGTCTCTCCTTTCTAAAATGCCGGGTGATATGTGGCAGAAGTTTGCCAATCTCCGACTTCTTGTTACATATATGTACTGCCATCCGGGTAAAAAACTACTTTTTATGGGTGGTGAATTTGGACAGATATCTGAATGGAACTATCAGAGTGAACTTGACTGGTATCTACTTGAAAGGGACGAACATAAAAAGATGAAAAAGTTTGTATCTGATATAAATGCTTTGTACAAAAAAGAGCCGCCACTATTTGAGGTGGACTTTTCACCAGATGGGTTTGAGTGGATTGACTTTTCGGACTATGAGAGTAGTGTGGTATCATTTATAAGAAAGGGTATTAAACAAGACGATTTTCTTATTGCTGTTTTCAATTTTACTCCTGTGCCAAGGCATAACTACAGAATTGGTGTCCCTTTAAAAACATGCTATCAAGAGATATTCAATAGCGATTCTGAACTCTATGGTGGAAGCAATACCGGAAACTTTGGGATGGTAAAAGCAGAAAATATATCAGTCCATAACAGACCTTTTTCTGTCAATATAACCCTTCCACCACTGGCAGCAGTTATCTTAAAACCAGTGGATAAAACTTTTGACGAAAAGATATTGGTGATAAAATAAAGACAACAGGAGAAAAGAAAAATGAATAATAAATCTATCAAGAAGGAAGATATACTAAAACTTGTAAAGGAAAATGATGTAAGGTTTATCCGTCTATGGTTTGCAGACATAACCGGCCAGATGAAGGGATTTACTATAACATCAGAGGAATTAAGACATGCGCTTGAGGATGGTATGGGATTTGATGGTTCATCCATCAAGGGATTTGCAAGGATAGATGAATCAGATATGGTGGCAATGCCTGACCCCTCTACATTTATGATACTGCCTTATCGTCCAAAGGAAAAGGCAGTTGCAGGTATGATATGTGATATCTTAAACCCTGACAGGACACCCTACGAGGGAGATAGTAGATATATACTGAAGAAGCAATTAGAGAAGATAGGGAAAGAGGGATATACCTTTTATGCAGGGCCGGAGTTAGAGTTTTTCATATTCAAAGATGAGAAGAGCACAGAGGTATTGGATGAGGGCGGATATTTTGATATAACGACACTGGATGCAGGCAATGAGGCACGCAGGGAAGCAATACTTACACTGGAACAGATGGGTATAGATGTAGAATATTCCCATCATGAAGGAGCACCCAGTCAGCATGAGATAGACCTGCGGTATAAAGATGGTCTGACAATGGCAGATACAGTTATGGTATACCGTATGGTGGTCAAGGAGATAGCGCAGTTAAAAGGGGTATATGCAACATTTATGCCCAAGCCGATATACGGGGTGAATGGTTCAGGTATGCACACACACCAGTCATTGTTTAAGGGAGAGAAAAATATCTTTTTTGACAGTAAAGATAAATACCATCTATCAGAGGAAGCAAAACACTATATTGCTGGCATAATGAAACATGCGCAAGAACTCACACTTGTATGTAATCAGTGGGTAAACTCCTACAAGCGGCTTGTAGTTGGATATGAAGCACCTGTATATATCTGCTGGGCAAGAAGAAACAGGAGTGCCCTGATAAGGGTACCTATGTACCAGCCAGGGAAAGAAAAGTCCACAAGGATAGAGTTTCGTTCACCTGACCCTGCGTGCAATCCATATCTTGCATTTGCGTGTATGGTATCTGCTGGTATGAGAGGGATAGAGAAAAAATATCCATTGTGTGAGCCACTTGAAAGGGATGTATATCATCTTACAGAAGATGAGATGAAGCAGTTAGGGATTGAGTGTCTTCCAGGCAGTTTAATAGAAGCAATAGAGGTGGCTGAAAGAAGTGAACTACTGAAAGAGACATTAGGAGAACACATATTTAACAACCTCATATCAGCAAAAAAGATAGAATGGGATGAGTATAGCAAAAGGGTTCATGAGTATGAAATAAAAACATACCTGCCACTCTTGTAGAGAGAAAAATTGGATGAGTGGCGATGGGATTCAAGGATTTTCCCCCTTTATGCTTTTTCTCCCTCCTTTTCCTATCCCTTCCTTTTTCTTTTTCCCTTGACAAGGGAATGACTGGGATGGATTTTAAATCCCCCTGTATCCCCCTTTACAAAAGTGGGAAATTTTTCTTATTCCTTCTTCTCCTTCCTTTTGTAAAGGAATGCGGGGATGGATTTTAAATTCCCTCTCGCCCCTTGCGGGAGAGAGAATTTAGGTAAGAAATGACCTTTAAAAGTTTTTATTATACCTATAAGGAAGGTACTCTGGCGACTTTTGTATTTTGTGTATTGTAAGCATATCTTCACAAATAACGACTGGTGATATATTCAATATATTCTTTATGGGTATCACGAAAGTTATCAGCTAATTTGACTATCAGTTCATGGTAACTCAATGCATGAAAACAGATGTTGTCTGACTTAGTTACTTCTATGAATTCTGATATTTCTTCTCTATGTTTTGCTCCTTCATATCCGAATGCATCGTACCATAAGTAAAGCAATCGAAACCCATCTTTCCCAAATGATTTTTTCAATGCTAATATATGTTTGATTATCTGTGCAGGATGTAGATAATGGAAGTGATTATCTTCAGAACTTATGGAAACTGCTAAATTCCTTAATTTAGGTAAATCTTTCCAAATATCCAGTTTAAGATATTTCTCCTTAAGTCCTGAATGCTTTCTATTTGAATATGCTTCTGTAAATTTACATTCAATAGCGAATACTTTATGTTGCGATGCCAAATCGTTTTCTATCACTACATCTATATTAGGACTGTGTTGAAATTTCTTATCTATTTGATACTTTCCTTCGAATATTATGTCTTTAGATATTTTTGTTGTTTTACCACAAAAGCCACATACGTATGCTATTTCTGACACTTGATTTATTTTTTTCCAGTATTGAAAAATATTTACCGATAGTGCAGATGAAGAGTGAACTGCTTGCATTTTCGACGGGTTCCCTGTTAACTCACCACCATCACCGCTTTTAAATTCTTTTTCAACATCAGGCATCAATGGTTGAACTAAATTATCCTCTAACTTTTCAGTGTAGGCAGGTCGTCCCCGATTACCCTTACTGCCAACCAAATGGATTCTATGATTTAGTGCCCATTGAATTTGCTTTGCAAGAATGTATTCGTATACGTTCATTTTTATTCCCCAGTGCTAACAATTAATTCTACAGAGACATCATAAGCCACCGCATGTCCGCATTTTGCGAATAAAAGAATTTAGGTGAACCCGAAGGGCGAACCTCTTATTTTGTGTTATCTGCTATCGGTCGCTGTTGGTCATTGGCAAAATTCTCCTATTGCAAAACATTAATAACATCCTTGGATGATAGAAATTGAATTATATCTCCAACATAATCTCTTATATTATAATCCTCTCCAGATGACTTAATTATTATCTCTGCAGGAATGGGTTGTATATCTAATAAATTCTTATCGTATTTTTTTATCCTCTCAATTATTCTATCTGTAACTTCTTCCAATGTTTTATTATTCCTACTTAATTGAAATTTTTTGACTTCCGATAAAATTTCATTATTTTTCAAGATTGAGATTACATAATTGTTTAAGTTTTTATTTTTCTTGAAATTTTGATCTAATACCGCTCGTTCACTCATTGTAATTATCTGCCCAAGCCATAAATCATCGTACAGCATCTCTTCTAACTGTTCCTTGAAATGTTCAATATCATACTTTTGTTTCCCTACAAAAATGCTTTTGATAACCTCATTTCCATAAACAGCAACTACATTTACTTTTATGCCATCAACTTCAAACTCTATAAGAAATGCCTTTTCAGGTAGTTTTTTTTCGTCAATGGTATATTGAACATTTTTATCTTTAAGGGTTTTGATTATATCGTTTTTACCTCTTATTAAACCATTATAACAGATACCCCATTCTTCATCTTTTTGCGTTGTTGCAGGTTCTCCTTGAATATCAAACAAGATTCCACCTATTAGAAAAACATTTTTTATACCAGCATTCTTAATACAATTTCTAAAAGATTGGTTTTCAATAATCAACTTTGTAAATTTATTAAACTTTTCCATCAATTCAACCCTTCCTGCAGTACAGCCGGAGTAAACCTTCATTTTCAATTCACAAAAAGCAAGATTATCTTTACTTTTGTTAACAATGTCAAATTTTTGTTTCGTTAGTTCAGATTCTTCCAATTTTACAGTTTGTCCCAACCATTGAGGGAGTTTCATTAAAGCAAATTCAAACTCCATCTTTTCTGTTGTTCCTAACTCTTCTAACAGTTTTGCAACAAGACTTCCTCTTCCTGCCTGACTATGTTGGTAATATGAGGTTATTGTCAATAAAGATTCATAAAAACTGTATAAGTTTTCACTCACAAGCGATGCTTGAGATAAGCCATGAAACACCTCATCAAAAATATTAAAAATTGATTCCATGCTTAATGTTCTTTTGAACATTTCTTGCACTCTTTTCAAATACATCCTTTTTAGACCTTTCTCTATTTCGTTTCGTGGTTCTGCACAAATGAGTAATTTTCTAATTCGCATAATATCTCTCTATATTTAAGATCCAAAAGTGAATTTTAATTCTTCCATAATTCTTCTGCTATTTCGGCCATTTGTTGCTGTCTTTCTTTTATTTCATCAATTCCAAATTTTTTACAACCTTGTAGGAAATCATTTAGCGGAAGTTCCGACTTCCTATACATTTCTCTTTTTTTATCAAAAAATTTATTAGCTATCTTTTTATTATACTCTTTAAGGAGTATTGTCATATTACCTATTTTATAGATCCATTTTTCAAAATCAATATTATTTTCCTTTAAAAATTTTCTCCATTCTTCATCAGGATGCAAAGGGATAATATGCTCAAGGTTTACTTTATTTATATCAGTAGTAATTTCGTTTTTACCTTGTTTTTTAAATAGATAATTGTTGATCTGTAATAAAATATATTTCGCCAATTTTTTATTTTTGATTTCTAAATTTATAAACGAACTTATAAACTGTTCCCTTGAAGGAGATAACTCATTAATTTTTCTTATCACTTCCTTATCATTAATTTTGGCGTTTCTTACTGAAATAGCAAGTTTACTATACTCGCTTTCAAGAGATTTGGGGTCAAATCCACAAATCGTATTATACCTAAATACAAAGTTGATGAGAGCACGTAATAGTTTATTGAATGTATTTTTTTCACTGAAGAATTTTTTATATAAAGCTAAAAGTAAAATATATACTTGTTCTACTTTAAGTATATTTATGTTTTCGATCATATCTTCTATTTCAGTATCCCCCCAAAATTCATGAGTAGGACTACTCAAATTAGCATAGATAGTTGCTTCTTCAGATAATTTTTGTATAAACTCTTTTACATTATCCTCATTTACTTCCTTTTTTAGTTTTTTATATAACTCCTCTTTTTTGACCAATCCAAACGAAGAAAGCCAAAAGTGTCTTAAAAACTTAGATACATTGTAATCGCCAACCTGATCAACTATCTCTTTCCACAACTGTACAACATTCTCTAAATTTGAACCTGCTACAGAAAAAATATAGTTCTTTACGAGATCTGCAACACTTAACTCTAAACCTCTATCATTGAGTGTTTCAAATAATATATTGGCATTTTCATCACTGTCTACATCAATTCTTATCATTAAAAGCCTATGCATTATTACATCTAATATACTTTCTACAAATTTTTCTTTATCTTTTGATATATTTTTACTTATTTCTTCTTTAAAGAAATTATAGGCATTTTTAATAAGTTCATGGGAGTGATATTTACATTCTCTTATATTTCCATGAACTACTATCTCTTCAAAGAACATTCTGTCTTCTCGGTTTAATATCAATTTCGGATTCTTTGTTAGGCTAGGTATATCTCTTGTGTAAATAATTCTATCTATCTCGTCTATCCATACACTTGCATCAGTGATAGTACTTGGTTTTAGAACATCTCGTAAAGCAGCTAAAAATAGTAAAATAGTTGCGAACCTTTGTTGTCCATCTAGTATTTTTATCTTATTTTTTTCTTCATGAGGAGTAAAAACCATAGAACCAATAAAATAAGAATCTTTTTCAGCCTCAACAAGGTCTATTAAGTCTGACCAAAAATCTAATATCTGTTCTTTCTCCCATGAATAGCTTCTTTGAAATATAGGAACTGTGTAAATTTTCCCATCCTTCAGTATAGTTTCCAAAGATAAACTTGTAGTCGATATGTTCATTTTTATCTCTCTTTCTCACAAATTATTACACTTTCTCCCCTGATTGCACGATTGCGAGCACCTAATAAAGGATTAAATATTAATTTTTCAAA
>JAQVEU010000016.1 GCA_028697565.1 Candidatus Ratteibacteria bacterium | reverse complement strand
CCAGCACACGTTCATCACCGTACCTCTTCCAGAGTCCTGCTGTAACTCCATAGGCACCACCATAGATGGCAATATCCTCTCCTAACAAAAAGACATTAGGGTCTCTTTCCATCTCTTCTAAGAGTGCCTCGTTTAGTGCTTCTCTATAAGTTATCTCTCTCATCACTTTTTCCCCTTTCATACATATAAATCAGTATATAACTCTTCTGGCTCCGGATAGGGACTGTTTATTGCATATTCCACTGCCTCATCTATCTCTTTCGTAACAAACTCTTCCAGTTCCCTGACCTCATCTTCATTAAGGACACCCTGTTCTATCATCTTTGCTGAAAACAGTTTTATAGGGTCCTTCTCCCGCCAGAATTTCTCTTCCTCTCTTGTCCTGTATACTCTCGGGTCGCTTCTGCTGTGTCCATAGTATCTATAGGTATTGGCAACTATAAAACTCGGGCCCTTCCCACTTCTCGCATACTCAATCCACTTCCCTGCCACATCTCTTACAGCAATAACATCCTGCCCATCTACTGTTTCAGAAGGCATATCAAAGGCAAGTGCCTTCTTTGAAAGGTCCTCTACAGCACTTGCTCTTCTTACAGAAACGCTCATCCCGTAAAGGTTATTTTCACATACATATACGACAGGAAGTTTCCATAGGGAAGCCATATTGAGACATTCAAAGAATATACCATTGTTTGTTGCCCCATCACCGAAGAAGCAGACAACAATCTTGCTTTTCTTCTGAAGTTTCATTGAAAGTCCTGCACCTGTTGCTATTCCAAGTCCACCTGCAACAACACCATTTGCACCTAAATTTCCTTTTGAAAGGTCTGCAAGGTGAAGAGAGCCACCCTTCCCTTTACAAACCCCTGTCTTCTTACCCAAAATCTCTGCCATAAGTGCTTTAAGGTCTCCATCTTTGGCTATCGCATGACCATGTCCTCTGTGCGTGCTTGTAATATAGTCATCAGGAGCAAGAGTAGACATCACACCAACCGCCACTGCCTCCATACCTGCATAAAGATGTGAACCCCCTTCTGCTATATTTTTGGCAAGGAGCTCCATTATCTTGTCTTCAAACTGTCTTATCTCCATCATCTGCTGAAGAAGTTTTCTTGCAAGTTCCCTGTCCATTATTGCATCTCCTTTTATAGTAAATGTTCACTAAACCCCGTTCATATTTAGAGAACCAGAAAATTTGATGACTGACAGATTCTAAGATTCTTTTCAATCTTGTAATCTGGTAATCTTTCAATCTTCTAATCCTAAGGTAATATTACAACCTTCAGCCCTTCTTTCTTTTCTGCCTTTTCAAGACCTGTTTTTATATCCTCCAGTGGATACTTATGTGTTATATACCTTTCAGGATTTATTCTACCGGAGGCGATAAGGTCCAGTGCAACTCTGTTATGAATCGGACTTGAACCGTGTGTCCCTGTTACAAAAAACTCGCCATAGTGTAAAAGATTGCTGTTAAAATTTATGAATGGCTTTTCCTTGGGGAGTCCACCAAAATAATTTACTGAGCCCCTTTTTGCAACAACCTCTATTGCTGTCTCCTGTGCCTGATGTGCACCAACAGCCACTATCACCCTGTCAGCCATATGCCCATCAGTGAGTTCAGCCACCACCTTTTTTATATCGTCCTTTCCCATATCTATAAGTATTGCCCCTGTGAACTCAGCCATCTTTATTCTATCAGGGGAAACATCTGCTAACATTACCTTCCCTGCACCTGTATTTCTTGCAAGCTCTGCATGAAAACATCCTATAGGACCTGCACCAATTATTAGCACGGTATCTCCTATCTCTATACGGCTTAGCAGTTGTCCATTGATAACACAGGCAAGCGGCTCCGCCAGAGATGCCGCCTCATAAGAGACACTTACGGGAATTTTGTTTACACATCCGTTTCTTACTGCGTCTGCTGGTACACACATATACTCGGCAAAGCCACCGTTATAGTGGTAACCAATCTCCTTCAGGTTATCACACATTGACTGGTATCCCTTCCTGCAGTAATAACATCTGCCACAGGGAACAGCAGGCGCTACTGCCACACGGTCTCCTTCCTGTAGGTCTTTAACATTTTTACCTGTACTGCTTATAACCCCACTTACCTCATGACCTGTAACTCTAGGAAACACAATATTCTTATGGCCATAATGAAATACCTTTATATCTGTTCCACATATCGCACAACTCTTTACCTTTATAACAACCTCATCATCATTAGGAGATGGAACAGGAACATCCTCTACTGAAAGTTCTTCAGGTTTTTTTAGGACTGCTGCCTTCATTTTTAAGTCCTTCATAGTATCTCCTTATCCGCTCTATTATGTCTTTATCTGTTATGCAGGATATTTCTTTTAAAACATATTCAATCCCTTTTGTTCTGATAATGTCCTGCATCTCTAATGCGCTGCTGTCATCTGGATAATTATAACACAGACAGGCAGCCATAACAAGACAGATATTTTCAGGATATATACCATAAGAAAGGCATAATCTTATAGCCCCTGCTATCCTGTCATTATGACCTATCTTCCTTAACGGGTCTCTCCCAACCCTGAAGACAGTATCATTGAGCAACCTGTTGCCAAACCTGTCTATAAGGTCATTTATATACCCATCTATCTCAGATATATCAAAGTGGTGTTTCTTTATAAGGGCGCTCCTTGCCTCATTTACTACTCCATCAAATATTTTTCTTATACGAGGGTCTTCAAGTGCTTCCCATATATATGTATAGCCATTTATGTATCCCATATATGCAAGGCAGGCATGGGACAGATTATGTATAAATAGTTTCAGTTCTTCATAAGGCAAGAGTTCTTCCACAGGATATAACCCTTTTATAGGTGGTATTCCACCCCTGAACTTTTTCTTTTCCACAGGCAGGATGTTATATGGCTCAACCGTAACCAAAAGAGGATACTTCTTCCGTATATCATCGGACAGTGGTGCCACCATCCTGCTTACAACACTCTCCACCAGCCCTGTCCTTTCGTTAAAAAAACTCAATGCATCAGGCAATAGATACCTTTCAATCTCTTTTTTCAGTACCTCTGAACTACCAAGAAGATTTTCGCATATAACCACATTAAAATACGAGTCGGGAAGTTCTCTTGCCTTTCTATTTATACCATCCGATAGGAGTGGTGCCAGAAGTCCAAGATTATTAGCACCCACAGCAGTAAAGGCAATAGATGTTTCCACAAGAACATCTGAAATTTTGTCCTTTTCTGAAAAGCAGATAGCAGAAATGCCTGTAATTTTCCTTTCTACCTTTCCTTCATTAGCAAGCAACCACAAAGGATACTCCTTTTTTTCATTAAGCATCGCCACAATCTCCTCTACCACATCCACAAATACAAGGTGGTAACCTGAACTGTGGCATATATCGCCGATAAATCCTCTGCCAATCTGTCCTGCCCCAAATATCATAACCTTTTTCTTCTCTTCTATTTTGTCCCCCTTTATCTGTTTAAGTAGCGAGTAGCAAGTAGAGAGTAGAGAGAAATCTCCCCTATCCCCTTGTTCTCCTGTTGCCCCTCCCTCAGAGGGGAGGGGATAAAGGGGAGGGTGAAAACTTTTCCTTTACTCTCCACCCCCACCTATAAATAAACTCTAAATACAAAACACTAAACCTAAAAGTAAGGATGTAAATATTAAACTCTAAATACAAAACACTAAACCTATAAATCCCCTCTAACACCCCCACCTATATCCTCCCCCCTCATATGGGGAGGAATTAAATCCCCTCTAACACCCCTTTATTAAAGGGGGGAACCAGGGGAAATTCTCCCTTTTTCTTTACCCCTTCCTTTCATAAAGGAAGGTGGGGATGGATTTTATTTAAAATCTCCCCCCGCCCCTCTTTAATAAAGAGGGGGGCATAAAGAGAAGGAGGGTGGGGGAGGATTGTCTTTATTTTTTCAACCTTCTCGCTCCTCTCTACTCTATACTTTAAAATGTGGCACCCTTCCTACCCGTCCTCTTCTCCATCTCAATCAGTTGTCGCCCATATTCAAACCCTGCCTGTGCCACAGCACTATCACTCCTCAGTGTTCTGCTTTTTGTATGTTCAGGATTGTAGAAATCACGTTTCTCAATAAGTTTCAAAAAACGCTCTTTAAAGTCAGGAATACTCTCCCCATAAATATGGTAAGAGTCGGCTATGTCTGTGTACTGTCCCACTCTGATTTCTTTTCCTGTCTTCTCGGATATTTTTTTTGCAATAAACTGCTGAAGTGATGTAAGTCCAAATATATTCATAAACGCTGCCCTATATGCATCCCTTGAACGCCAGTGGACATTCATTACAAGATAGAATTTTTTATCATCTTCAACTATCCTGCACCATATCCGCTGGAGACAGGGGGGGTCGTATGTCGCAGGGTCATAAAAAGGTATCCATGTTATTGCCTGTGCCCTTCTTGTAAAAAATACACTACTAAGTTTTTCAATCATATACTCAATCTGGTTTATCTTCCTCTTATCAGGACTTTCCGGGATGTTATAGTTGAACAACCTGTCATGGTAGGTATATGTCCACTTTTTCTCTTGAGGACATATCCATTGGTCGTGAATACCATCCACAACTTCCTGCCTGTACTTTTCAAGGTCTTCTATCCCGCCAGGGAATGCAAGATGTATCCTTGGTTCTGCAAATGGGTTGGTAATCACCATTATCATCGTAGCATCCTTACTCGGAGGGTCATCCTGCCTGTCATATTCTGTTTTTACACTGGTGCCCTTCTCCCAGAGCTCTATCAAACTCCTTTCCCATACCTCAGCAACTGTCTCTCCCTTCACCATCAGTACCGGTATCATCTTCTTCTCCTAAAAGGAATATCCTGCCATCTGTAAGTATTCAAAACATCTTTCTTTTCAAGCCATCCCCTTCTTGCAGTTCCAAGTCCTAACTCCATATCTTCAAGCATTCCTGTACTATGTGCATCTGTACCAATAACAAAAATTGCGCCATAACCCTTTGCCTTCATTATATTCACATCATTTATATCAAGACGGTCATAAGATGCATTTATTTCAAGGGCAACCCCCATCTTTGCCGCATACTCCATTACCTCTTCAATGTTCATCTTATAGCCCTCTCTGCCTGAGAGCAACCTGCCTGTGGGATGTGCCAATATATCCACAAAAGGATTCCTCATCGCCTCTTTTATTCTTTCTGTAACATTTTTGAAAAATCCCTGATGAACCGCTACTATAACAAAATCAAGTTGTTCTAATATAGAATCAGAATAATCAAGAGAACCATTAGAAAGTATATCTACCTCCATCCCTTTCAAAATTTTTATCCCCTTTATCTTCTCTTGAATACTGTCTATCTCCTCATTCCTTCTTTTAAGTGCCTCTTCATCAAGTCCACCTGCTATCTTTGACGTCTTTGAGTGGTCGCAGATACCTATATATTCATAACCCCTTCTTTTTGCTGCAAGGGTAACTGTTTCAATATCATCCATACCATCAGAATAGTTTGAATGGATATGAAGGTCACCTTTTATATCTTTCTGCTCCACGAGGACTGGTAATGTACCCTTCATTGCGGCCTCTATCTCACCTTTGTCTTCCCTCAGTTCTGGTGGTATAAATTTTATTCCAAGTGTCCTGTAGACATCATCTTCTGTCTTGCCTGCAATCCTCTTTGTTCCCCTGAAGACACCATACTCATTTATCTTAAGTCCCCTGTCTTTTGCAATACCTCTCAGCTTTATATTGTGTGCCTTAGAACCGGTAAAATAAAGTAGTGCAGCCCCCCAGCAGTCCTTTTCAACAACCCTAAGGTCCACCTGCAGATTGTTATAGATCGTCCTTATAGATGCCTTTGTATCTCCCTTTGCTATTACCTCTCTAACATACGACTGACGGGTAAATATATCAACAATTTCTTGTGTTTTCTCCCCTGCTGCAAGTATATCTATATCTCCAATGGTCTCTTTCATCCTCCGTAAAGAACCAGCCGGTGATATTTCTTCTGATATATCAGAAAGAGGGCTGATAACCTCTCTTACAACCTTCAGTGCAGTAGCAAGTGGTATCCTTGACCTGCCTGCCTTATACAAAAGAACTCCCTTTTTAATATTTTCTTCTTTTTTCTCCCCCATACCAGGAAGTGCAGCAACCTTCCCTTCTTCTAATACCCTTTCAAGGTCTTTAAGGTTATTTACCCCTAACTCCTTATGGAGAAGGTGAAGGGTCTTTGGGCCCATATTGGGTATATTGAGGAGTTCTAAAAGTCCTTCTGGAATATCAGCTATTACCTCCTCATATTTCTTTATCCTCCCTGTCTTGAGGTATTCCTCTATCTTTTCCGCCATACCCTTGCCTATCCCTTCAATCTCAGATGGGTGTATGGAAGAGATGTCCCCTGAATACTCCCTTAACATCCTCGCTGCCTTTCTATAGGCACTAACCTTAAAAACCATTTCTCCCTTAAACTCAAGGGCATCTGCAATCCGTTCAAAAATATCTGCTATCTCTGTATTTTTCCCCATTTATCTTCTCACATAATTTTTTAATCTGTATTCAAAATTGAAAATGGACAGGAATGTCTGACAGATTAGTAATATCTTTTCTATTAATACCTTGAGCAAGATATACCAATTCAGCTCTAAATATCTTTTCGTTATATCTCTTTGACAAAAGTTTAAAATAGGGTTCAATACTGTAATTATAACGAAAGTCTTTTCCTTTGTTATATCCTCCTTTTCCACTTTGAAAAATACCCTTGCCATAATATTGATACAGTTGTCCATTAGGAATACCTACCAATTTTAATGCTTTAATATTTGGTTGAGCGTGTTCATGAATTATTTGAATAATATAAGTCAAACAAGGTTTCTCCATCCTTGAAGAAAGATGATAATACTTCGGTAGATTAGGTATAAATACCTTATTTACTGCATAAGATGTTTGATTGATACCGATATTAATCTTCCCTTTATAATCTGATGGATTGCTTAAAAGAGCGGTTTTAATCTCAATATGGATAAACGCATCTGGAAGTTCAAACATCAGGTCCGAGCCTATAGGAGAAGAATTAGGAAATCGTAAAAAATAGGCAAAAAAATGATGGAAAATCCTCTCCGCTCCAGTATCTAAATCAGATGCTTTATATCCTCTCCTTGCTGTTTTTATAAAATTATCATACCAATCTTCTTTGATACTTATTCGTGAGTTCAATCCTTCTATAAGTGTTTTCAAGCCCTGCTTCAGGTAAAGTAAAATTGCCTCATAGTATTGTCTTTCTCTTTTCTCAAGTTCAAAATCACTCAACAACATATATTATCTCCTTTACATTCGGACACCTTTTTTTGATTATGGTTAGATATTCAGGAACCAGTTCTATTAATATGGCATCCCTTTTCAAATCGCATGCAACCTTACCTACTGTTCCCGAACCAGCAAATGGGTCTAAAACAACCCCACCATCAGGACAACCTGCTTCAATACACCTTCTCACCAATTCTTCAGGAAAAGTTGCAAAATGTGCCTCCGAGGAAGGTTGAAGTTTTATATTCCATACATCACCAGGATTTTTGCCTTTTGGATGTGGTTTTACTGTTTGAAGAACTAAATGTGTTTCAGTAACCCATCTATCATATATATCATCAAATTTAAGTATATCTTTTAACTTAAACCAATCACCTGGTAAAGGAATAGAACCACCTCTACCCCAACTACCAAAGTCCTTTCTAAACCAGTGTCCTGCTGTATCTTTATAACCTAATAGATTATCTATTTCTTTTATAGTAGCCCCTTTTCTCCTTCGCCAAAACCCAAGATATTCAGCAATTATAGGCTGAAAAATTTTATATCGTCTCTGCCTTACCAGATATTCCCCAAAAAGAGATTTCCTTGCACCAGGAGATGCACCTCTATTATCAGGGCTGAATTGGAACTTACCCTTATAATTATGTTTACCTGTTCGTATCAATCTGTAGTCGTTGTAAGGGAATAATACTGAAGTTTTTAGTTCTGTAGACATATTAACATCCGGTTTTGGAGGCAATACAGGAATAGGAAATCCCTTGCATTTATTATGATTATTTATATCACTATCATATTTAATAACTTTTCCACATCCAGGACAAATCAATTCAACAGGTGTCTGGGACTCTTTATCAAAATTCTGTAAAATTTCAACAGTCCTTTTTCCATTTTCCCAAATAACCTCTACAAATATATTGTTCTCAGGATCTTTGAGAATTTTAAAAACCTGCCCTTTAATTTTACTGCTTTTAAAAAGAGAGTCCTCTACTTCAAATCCTATAATATCCTCAGGATTTTTATTATTTGCGAAGTTATTAGCAGGTAGCCTTAATCTATCCAATGATAAATAATAATTGTATTTGCTTTCTTTTTTAATAAACAAGAATATAGGTTCATAGACATTTGAAAATCTGCTGTCCAAGGAAGAAGGCATAGCATTTGGCTTGAACCAGATAATTTTATTGATAAGTGTCCAGCCCTTCTTTTGAAGTTCAACTGCTAATAATTCTGGGATAAGTAATAATTCCTTATTATGTTATTTATATCCTATATTCAAGAATAAAGTTCCAGTAGATTTTAATACCCTCTTTGCTTCATTAAAAATCTCAACAAGTTGTTTTATATAGTCATCAAATGAGTCTTCTTGTCCAATTTGTTGGGGATGATTATAATCTCGTTGTTTCCAATAAGGTGGTGAAGTTATAATACAATCAACAATCCCTTCTGGTAATAAACGAAGTATTTTATTAACATCTCCTATATAAACAGTAGTACTTCTCTCCTCAGAAGTAGTATTATATGCTTCTAATAGGGATACCTTTTCCTTGGCTATATTAGAAACCTTCACAATCCGCTCCTTTGTCTTTTTATATCCCTTCTTCATATTCCCACCTTAATAATCTGGAGAACTCTATATCCCTGTGCTAACATAATAGACATCACAGATGCCCTATCTTATATATTACAGATTTTTAGAGAATCTGGCAAATCATAGTTTTCCGATACGGGAGCGGAATTGCCATTGATAGAAGAAAAAAGATAGATAATATAATAGAATTGTTGGGAAAGAGCAATTTTATTATAATAATGTGTGGGAAATAATACCACCTTCCTTCAAACAAACTAAACACTTGACAGGATGAATAATAACGATTAAAATATTTAGCAATATGGCTAAATTATTAAATTGGATTGAAGCAGAAAAAAAGATAAGAGAGTCAGGGATAAGGATTTTTTCACCAGTTGATTTAAAGCGAATACTTGAAGTTTCAGAAATATCTGTTCGTTTTTTCCTAACAAGGTATGTTAAAAAAGGAGCAATTCTAAAATTACGCAATAATCTATATGCATTAAGTAGTAAAATCCCTTCAGAAATGGAAATAGCAAATACTCTTTATCGTCCTTCTTATATTTCACTTGATTTTGCACTTTCATATTACCATATTATTCCTGAAATGGTCTATGTTATTACTTCTGTTACAACACGCCCAACAGCAAGGTTCCAAATACTGGATAAAGAATTTCAGTATCACAGAATAAAAAGAAGTGTTTTTACAGGATACCTGCCAGAAAAAATTGAAGGAAAAACCATACTTATTGCAGATAAAGAAAAAACATTAGTAGATTATCTTTATTTTGTGAGTAGAAAGATATACGAATTTAATGAGAGGATAGATGTTTCTTGTGTCGATAAAAAGAAGGTAGTTCATTATGCCGAATTGTTTAATAATAAAGGACTAAATAAGTTAATACAGGAGATATATGCTTAATAAAGAGACAATAAAAAAACTATCATTGCAGTATAAAACAACAGAAATAAATGTTGCCAGAGAATATGTCCAGCATCTATTTCTTTCATTCTTTTATCAGGAGAAAAAGTCAGAAAATGTTTTTTTCAAAGGAGGAACTGCGTTAAAAATTGTTTTCCAGAGTCCTCGTTTTTCAGAAGACCTTGATTTTTCTTGCTTTAAAATAAAAATTGTTGAACTGGAAAATTTGTTGATAAATGTTATGGATAATATCTCTAAAATAGGTATTACTACTAATTTAGTAGAAAGTAAAAAAACATCAGGAGGATATATCAGTGTGTTTGATGTAGAATTTTCAGGTTATTATCCCAGAATACTCATAGAAGTTTCTCTGCGTAAGAAAACAAAAGTTAAAGGAGAACCTGTGTTAATAGCAAGCGATTTTTTACCACCATATACAATTACAATACTTCCGAAAATAGACCTGATAAATGAAAAATTATTGGCAGCTTTAAGCAGAGCAAAACCGAGGGACTATTATGATGTATATTTTCTTCTTCGTAAAAACCTTATTTTAGTTGAACAAAGAAAATTTTTGATAGAAATTAAGCGTAAATTTAAAAAAGAAAAATTGTCAGTTGAAAAGGAATTAAAAAATTTTCTACCTTCAGACCAGCAAAAAATTATTCGTAATTTCAATGAAATTTTTCTGCTTGAAATATCCAGATATATATAAACAATAACCTTGAAGTAAATTCTTTTATTTTTACAAATGTTATATAAACATACCCCCATTTAGAACATTTGTCAGAAGAAAAGGAAAAATGATGGAATAAAATGCTAAACAGGGAGAAAATAAATTGTCCATAACAAAAGAATATGGGCTGGACTTAGAGAAGACAAAAAACATTGGTTCTTCTGGCAATACATATAAATTCATAGGAGAAATCTCAAACTCAATATTCATATAGGGGAAACACAGGGGTATTAAGCACAATATCCATTATCTCTGAAGCGGATTCTTCATCTATGTAGTCAATCCGTTTAAGCAAGGTGCCTTCGGAACAAGGCAGTTTTGGTAGTACTATCCCATAACCATTTTTGTTGGTATTTCTGACCACTACATTACCCTTCCCATTG
>JAQVEU010000184.1 GCA_028697565.1 Candidatus Ratteibacteria bacterium | reverse complement strand
TTTTAGTGTTTTTACCATTTTCTTCTTTTTTCTAACCATTTCACCCCCTTTTGCCAGTGAGGTAGAGATTCCTCTTTGGGAACAGGCAGCCATTGACCTCTGTTCATATCCATCACTCAGGGAAGGGGTTATAGATATTTTATATCTGTATGTGGATGAACTCTGGCACGAGGGGCAGTACAGCAAAATTTTCCCTGTTTTGAAACTCATAACCACTATTTCACCACAAGAGGTTGAGGCATGGACTCTTGGTGGATGGTTTCTTATTAATGGTATAGCACCACAACTTTCAGGAAAAGAGAAGGAGAAGGTGATTGATTACGCAATTGATTTTATGAAACAGGGGATAAAGGCAAACCCTGGTGACCAACGTATTTATATGGAACTGGCGATGTATTATTACAATAGACAGGACTATGAGTCAGCCATATCTTATCTTGAAAAAATAGAGCCAGAGATACCATCCTACCACTTTTTACATCTTAAGGCACATACATATCAGAAATTAGGGAAAAAGAAAGAGGCAATAGAGGTATGGGAAAGAATAAAAAATGACTTCCCATCTATGACAGATGTTGCAGACAGGTTTATAATGGAGTTGAAGGATGGTTCTGGACAAGATAATTAAGGAAAAGAGAAGGACAATAGAAAGGCAGAAAAGAGAACATCCGCTTGAAGAGTTTACTGATAAAGGTTTAAGAAAGACACTAAGTTTAAGAGAGTCACTAAGACAGAAAAAGTTTGGAGTTATTGCGGAGATAAAACGTGCCTCTCCATCTGCTGGAATAATAAAGAAAGACATTGATGTATCGGCACTTGCAAAAATCTACAGCAGTTCCGGTGTTTCAGGTATCTCTGTGCTTACCTGTGAAACGTTTTTTATGGGGAGTATGGAGGACATAAAATCAGTGAGGAAAGTGGTTGATATACCTGTATTGATGAAGGACTTTATTATTGACCCTTACCAGATTTACCTTGGCAGGTTATATGGGGCAGATGTTTTCTTGTTGATATTGAGGGTTCTATCAGATGAGGTATTTTTGGAACTTCTAACCATAGGTGAGGACTCAGGAATGGAAGTAATTGTAGAGGTGCATAGTGAGGATGAGATTAAGAGGGCACTGCGTCTTGTAAAGGTATGGGACAACAAGATATTAGGGATAAATAACAGAGACCTTGACACACTGAAAACAGATATCTCTACAACACTAAACTTGATTAAACTTGTGCCGAAGGATAAAATAGTTGTCATAAGTGAGAGTGGTATCAAAGGGATAGAAGATGTAGAAAGATTGAAAGAGGCAGGGATTGACGGTATTTTGGTTGGAGAGAGTTTATTGAAAAGCACTGATATTAAACAGAAGATACAGGAATTTCTGTAAAAAAGGGGGACAGATGGAAGAAAATAAGATAGTATTGTCTGAAAGAGAGATGCCGCAGGCATGGTACAATGTTTTACCTGACCTACCAAAACCGTTACCACCTGTATTAAATCCAGCAACACAAAAACCTGTAACACCTGAAGACCTGCTTCCAATTTTTCCAATGTCTTTAATCCAGCAAGAATTTTCTCCTGACAGATGGATAGAGATTCCTGACCCTATAGCGGATGTTTATAGGTTATACCGGCCCACTCCTCTAAGAAGGGCAAGAAACCTGGAGAAGGCACTGAAAACGAAGGCAAGGATATACTGGAAGGATGAGTCCGTATCACCATCCGGTTCACATAAGCCGAATACATCCATTGCACAGGCATACTACAACAAGACAGAAGGAGTAAAAAGAATTGCCACAGAGACAGGTGCAGGACAGTGGGGAAGTGCACTTGCTTTTGCCTGTAAAATGTTTGGACTTGAATGCGTAATTTTTATGGTAAAAATTTCGTACCAACAAAAACCATATAGACGACTACTATCTCAGACATGGGGAGCAACGATGTATTCTTCACCTTCCACTCAGACAGAGTTTGGAAGGAAGGTGCTGGCACAGGACCCTGACTGTTTGGGAAGTTTAGGGATAGCAATCTCTGAAGCAATTGAGGTGGCAGTGAAAGATGAAGAGACAAAGTATGCACTTGGAAGTGTTCTGAACCATGTTTTACTTCATCAAACAATCGTTGGTCTTGAAACAAAAAAGCAACTTGAGATGATTGGAGAAGAGCCAGATGTTCTTATTGGATGTGTGGGTGGTGGCAGTAATTTTGCTGGATTTATTACTCCTTTCGTTCCAGATAAACTGAAAGGGAAGGATATAAAATTTATTGGTGTTGAGCCCACTGCCTGTCCAACCCTGACAAAAGGACCTTATAGATATGACTTTGGAGATGCTGCTGGAATGACTCCTCTTTTAAAGATGTTCACACTTGGCC
Source organism: Candidatus Ratteibacteria bacterium (assembly GCA_028697565.1). Taxonomy (GTDB): domain Bacteria; phylum Ratteibacteria; class UBA8468; order B48-G9; family JAFGKM01; genus JAAYXZ01. The sequence goes on along the minus strand of JAQVEU010000184.1, from coordinate 218 downwards.
ATAACTTTATACCCGCAGGTATACATGCAGGTGGGCTAAGATATCATGGGGCAGCACCTTTGTTATCACATCTTGTTAATCTTGGTCTTGTTTCAGCAGAGGCATTTCCACAGAAGGGCTGTTTTGAGGCAGGGGTTCTTTTTGCTCAAACAGAAGGATTTTTGCCTGCCCCTGAAACAAACCATGCGATAAAAGCAGTAATTGAAGAGGCAAAGGAT
>JAQVEU010000183.1 GCA_028697565.1 Candidatus Ratteibacteria bacterium | reverse complement strand
AATAATAAAAAACCTTGTAATGAAGTTACATAAGGCAGCAAAAAAAGTTCCATATACAGTTAACTTTATGGAGGTATGTGGAACACATACAATGGCAATAGGAAGGTTCGGAATTAGACAACTCCTTCCTACAAACATCAAACTTTTATCAGGTCCAGGATGCCCTGTGTGTGTAACCCCTGATGAGTATATAGATAAAGCAATTGCCCTTTCACAGATGGAAGATGTTATTATAACAACATTTGGAGATATGGTAAAAGTCCCAGGCTCTTACTCATCCCTTGAAAAAGAACAGGCAAAAGGAAAAAATATACAGATAGTTTATTCACCACTGGAAGCACTTGATATAGCAGAAATACATCCATCACGAAAGGTTGTCTTTTTAGGTATTGGATTTGAAACAACTGCACCCGCAGTAGCACTAACAATAAAAAAGGCATATACTATCGGACTAAAAAATTTCACTGTTCTTTCAGGACACAAACTCATACCACCTGCAATGGAAACACTTATAGAAGATGATAAAGATGTAAAAATAGATGGATTTATCTGTCCAGGGCATGTGAGTGCTATTATTGGAAGCAGACCTTATGAAAATATAGCAACAAAGTATAGGGTACCCTGTGTGATTGCTGGCTTTGAGCCATCTGATATTCTTGAGGCAGTCCTCCTCCTGACAAAAAGAATATCAGAAAATAAAACAGGTGTAGAGAACCAGTACAAAAGGGTTGTGAAACGGGAGGGGAATATAAGAGCAAGGAAGATAATGGAAGAGGTGTTTGATATAGTGGACTCTGAATGGAGAGGTATAGGAACAATAAAGAAAAGCGGACTGGCAATAAAAGAAAGATATAGAGAGTTTGATGCAGACAAGAGACATCCTGTGAAGATAAAGATGAATAAAAAAAGGCACAGATGTATCTGTGGTGATATACTGAAAGGGAAAAAGATACCAGTGGATTGTAAATTGTTTGGAAATGTGTGCAGACCTGAAAGTCCAGTGGGTCCCTGTATGGTCTCATCAGAAGGGACCTGTGCTGCCTATTACAGGTATGAAAAGTGATGAATGGGAGTTAGAGGGGATGTAAAATCCACCCCAACCCTCCTTTATGAAAGGAGGGAGAAGCAATCCATCCTAACCTTCCTTTATGAAAGGAAGGAATAGGAAATGAAAGGGAAATTGGATGAAGGGAGAGGAAAGAAAGAGAAAAAAATGAAAAATAAAGAAGAAAAAAAGATACTGCTTTCTTATGGTAGTGGTGGCAGGTATATGCATAATCTCATAAAGGAAATCTTTCTGCCTGCATTTAGTTCCCCTACCCTTTCTGAACTCGGCGATTCTGCTGTATTGAAAATATCCGGTGCTGATTATGAGTTATGTTTCACCACTGACTCATATACCATTGAACCACTATTTTTTCCTGGTGGCGATATAGGTAAACTTTCTGTATGTGGGACTGTTAATGACCTCGCAGTGGTGGGTGCAAATCCACTTTATCTCTCCTGCGGAATTATTGTTGAGGAAGGGCTGGAGATAAAAACACTTGAAAGAATAGTCCAGTCCATTGCAGAGACATCAAAAAAGGCAGGGATTGAGATTGTAACAGGTGACTTCAAGGTAGTAGAAAAGGGTAAGGCAGACAAAATTTTCATCAATACATCAGGAGTTGGAATAAGGAAGAACAATATCAGGATAGGAAAAAAATTTATAAAAAGTGGAGATAAGGTTATAATAAACGGCAATATAGGAGAGCATGAACTTGCTGTGCTTTCAGCAAGAAAAGAATTTGGACTATCAGCAGGCATAAAGAGTGACTGCGCACCTTTAAATGGACTGATAAAGGAGATATTGAGGATTACAGATAAAATACATTTTATGAGAGACCCAACACGAGGAGGGCTCGCAACGACATTAAATGAGATTGTGGAAGGAAAGGGCTATGGTATTCTTATACATCAGGAAAAAATTCCTATAAGTAAGAAGGTATTCTCTCTGTGTGAAATTTTGGGGTTTGACCCGCTATATCTTGCAAATGAAGGGAAGGTTGTTGTGGTATGTGGTAAAGAGGATACAGAAAAGGTCATCTCTGCAATGCATAGACACCCACTTGGAAAAAGGGCTGTTGTTATAGGAGAGGTAATAAGCAACTATAAGGGGTATGTTGTAATGAAAACACTTGCGAACTCTTTAAGGATTGTGGATATGCTATCAGGAAGTCAATTACCAAGGATATGCTGAATGGTTCTCTAAGAGAACCGAAAATCCATCCCCACCTTCCCTTGTCAAGGGAAGGAGTAGAAGGAAAAAATGAAAAGAGAATTCCCCCCTTTGATAAAGGGGGTCAGAGGGGGTTTGGTGAGGGGAGAGTCCACTTCAATTCCTCCCCATATGAGGGGGGAGGTTTGGTGGGGGTGGTTAGAGAGTATTTTTAGGTTTAGTGTTTTGGATTTAGAGTTTAATATTTACATCCTTACCTTTAAGTTTAGTGTTTTGGATTTAGAGTTTAATATTTACATCCTTACCTTTAGGTTTAGTGTTTTGGATTTAGAGTTTATTTATAGGTGGGGGTGGAGAGTATAGGAAAAGTTCTCACCCTCCCCTTT
>JAQVEU010000182.1 GCA_028697565.1 Candidatus Ratteibacteria bacterium | reverse complement strand
AAGAAAGGTATAAAACTATTCATACCTGATAAAGAACTCTGTATGGATAATGGTGCAATGGTTGCCATTATGACCGCCTTTCTTGTAAAAGGCAATGTTATGCCATCACTCCTTACAATAGAAGTTATGCCTACCTGACCGCACTTTTCCCTATGGAATTTCTGTGTCAAAAACACAGCAGGGTAATGTGTTACCTATATACCCAACTTGTACAATTTTAGGCACAAAGGGTTAAAATCCCCCTGAACTCCCTAACTCCCTTAACAGGGGGAAGCACTGTTTCTCCTTCCTTTGTAAAGGAAGGTGGGGATGGATTTTGAGTTTGACTTAGTGTCTATGTGCCTTGTCCACGGGGTGCACTGAATTATTACTGTGATCTTACTTACAGAAACATTTCATTTTTACTTTTGCCTCACTATTTCATTCAAGTCATGTAATAGTTTTCCATCTTCTGTTTGCCAGTATTTAGGTCCTGCCACGCCATGTGCATCATGTTTGAGGTTAAGTTTTCTATCTATGATCGCGGCTAATTCCGAAATTGAGTAAAGTTTCTCATCACCTTTGTATTTTAATTTATTTTGATTTGCTACTATTTCGGCTTGTTCATCCCTAAATACTCTGCCGTGAAAAAAGTATAAAACCTGTCCATTTCTAACCAGTCCAGCATCTACCAATTCCTGTAAATTAACTTTCCTTGCTTTTCCCATATTAGGAGATAAACCAACAGATGTTATTCCAATTGGAGAAGTTGAGAGAGGAATTCTAAAAATATCAACAGGTAAATTAAGACCGTTCCAAATCTCTAATTTTTTAATTTCTACTTCTTTTGCCAAATCATCCTTTTCTTTTTTTAATTGCTCAATTTCTTCTGTTTTTGTCTCAATATCACTATTGATACCTTCAATCTTTGTATCATATTCCTCTTTTATTTGTTCTTCCTGTAACATAGCATTTTTTATCTCTCGTTCTCGCTCATCTATTTTTTTGAGCACGTTCCTACTCTGTAAGTTATCATTATGTAAAAGGTCTGAAAGTATCTTCCAGTCCGATTCTTTATTAATGTTTTGTCTTTTGATGGAATACAATAATGACCTCTCAAACGCAACTCCCCGAAGGGGACTGTAGATTCTAATTTCAGTCCCATTTGCTATTACCGCAAGTAATGCTCCCTCATCAAAAGTATAATTTTTTATCTGTTCAATGTAATCGTTTAGGTTTTCATTATAATTTTTAGTATCAATGATTACTTTACAATCAGAGGGCACATTTTTAATGTAAACATCTATTTTACCTGCATTTTGTGTGCGGTATTCAAATTCTAAATTTTCTCTTTTATGACCTAATAATTCAAGTATCGGTACAATAACTTTTTGTTTTACATTTTCTTCAGTAGGACCTATATCACTGTCGCTTAATTTAGAAATTCTTTCTATTTCGTGTTTTATTTCTGTCATTACTCACACCTCCATTTTAGATTGTGAGGAAATTTCACATAAAATTACTGAATTCCATTGCCTATGCTATCAAATTTGTAGGTTTTGATATCATAGTTAAGATAACACGTTCTGACAGTATTATACAAAATCTAAAATAATTTTGCCAATTATATAAAAAAACTGACCATCAAAAAAGGATATTTATATTATTTTACGGAGGTATCGGGTGTTGTGGTATCTGATGACAGAAATGATTTTATTGCTGTAAGGTGTTCAGTATAGGTCTTTGAGAAATAATTTCTGCCGTCTCCCATAGACACAAAATAGAGATAGTCCGTCTTTGCAGGGTTTATTGCTGCCTTAAGGGATGATAGCCCTGGGTTGCATATAGGCCCTGGTGGCAGTCCCCTGTGGATGTAGGTATTATATGGAGACCTCACTTTAAGGTCAGATGTTGAAAGCCGTGATTTTTGTTTTCCTGTTGCATATATCACTGTGGCACAACTCTGGATGGGCATATTTTTCTTAAGTCGCTTGTATATAATCCCTGCGATAATCCTTCTTTCACTGTCATACCCTGCCTCTTTTTCAACAATGGATGCAACAGTAACAATCTCTTTTACCTTTTGAAAGTTTGTATCTGTTACTGGTTCTCCATAGACCTCTTCAAATACCTGCCTGAAACGTTTATACATTGTGCTTGCTATTGCTTCAACAGATGTCTTGTGGGGAAATAGATATGTGTCAGGAAAAAGCATACCCTCTAATTTTTTGGTTTCAAGGGCATACTCTATAAACTCTTCTTTTGAAACCAGTTCTTTTTTTTCAAGAATGTCAGCAATATCTTTTACGGTGCTTCCTTCCGGGACTGTTACCCTCACAAGTATAACATCTCCATGAGATAACTTCTTTATTACTTCTTTCAGTGGTGTTCTACCCGAGAATTCATATATACCTGCCTGCAATTTTTCCTGGACATTATACCTTTTTGTGAGATAAAGAAACCAGTCATCGTTTTTTATGATACCTTTCTCCTGGAGTAGTTTTGCTACATCAACTGCATTTGCCCCTTCGGGTATTTCCACAAGTTTTGCTGTTTTTACCTCAGGAGGTAGTGTGATAACCTTTATGACCAGTGTTCCTGATACCAGAACTGCAATTACAATTGGAATA
>JAQVEU010000181.1 GCA_028697565.1 Candidatus Ratteibacteria bacterium | reverse complement strand
TAACAGGCGGGGTCTCAGCAATTTTAACTCCGTCAACATAGATAGTTGCCTTTTCAAGGTCTGTTATAACTGTAAGGTTCCCTGTCCACTTCGCCCCTTTTGTATCACTTGTGGATACCTCTTTTTTTTGAGATTGTTTTACCATTGTTATCTGAACTATTGTAACCTCGTTTTCCACAATCTTTATATTTTCTGAGTAGCTCTCATAGCCAGACAGAGTTGCCTTCAGGGTGTAGTTACCCGGTTTAAGAGTGGTAAGAAGTGGTGTCTTTCCTATGCTTTTACCTCCCACCTCTATACTTGCTCCCTCAGGACTACTTGTCACTCTTAAAAACCCTTCCTGTGCAAACAACACTCCACAACAGAGAATAATTATACCAACCACCATAATAAATTTTTCCCTCATAATTTTCTCCTTTGCCGTATGTTGTGTATTCTCTACCGGCATTTTTATTCTATCCTATATTTACTATAAGTCAAATAGAATCTTTCCCTGTAAAAAATATATTTTGGACTTTTTATTTTTTTATGATAGAATAAATATCCTGACAGAGAGATATCAAAAATACTGATACCCGCCTTTGTCTGAAAAGTCCTGTGCCTTGATGCAGGAAAGGAGGAGGTATAGAAAATATGTAGTAGCAGTATGGTAAAAGTTGGAAAAATACAAAAACAATGCTTTCTAAAAAGAAAGCCAAAAGAGAGGATATTGAGAATGGAACAAAAACATAAGTTGTATGTGGGTAATCTGAATTATGATACAACAGAAGAGGAACTTAAGAACCTCTTTTCTGAAAAGGGAATAGAGACAATAAGTGTTGTGCTTATCACAGATAAGTACACCGGCAGACCAAAGGGTTTTGGTTTTGTGGAAGTTCAGTCAGAAGCAGTTCTGCAACAGGCGGTTGACGCACTGAACGGACAGGAACTCAACGGTAGAAAACTTACCGTAAACAAAGCCAACCCGCCAAGAGAAAGGACAGGACATTCCGGATTCAAAGACAGAGGCGGATTTGGTGGTGGCAGAAAAGGTGGCTTCAACAGAGATAGAAGGTCAAGATATTAATCCCTGATTGAGAGTAGAAAGGATTTCTACGTCATTCCTTTATAAAGGAGAGGGTAGAGTGTGGATTTCTAAATCTCCCCTCACCCCTCTTTCTTCCTATTTCCTTCCTTTCATAAAGGAAGGTTAGGATGGATTTCTTCTCCCCTCTTTCCTTATCCCCTCCCTATGAGGGGAGGGGATAAAGGTGAGGAACTTTTCCTATACTCTCCACCCCCACCTATATCCTCCCCCCTCATATGGGGAGGAATTGAAGGGAACTCCCCTCTCAAAGGGAGAGGAAAACGGGGTTAAGTGGATATTTATTACTTACCAAATTTGTAGATAACCAGTCCTGATGGAACCTTGGGATAAAAGTATGTGGTCTTCTGTGGCATAAGTTCACCACTAAAACAAACATCTAAAAAGTGCTTTTTACTTATAGGGTTAAGAAAGAATATCACACCACTTTTTTTCTTTTTATATTCATCTATCAGATACTCCGGCGACTGGTGGTAGATAACAACATCCTGCGGCTCTGTCTTTAAGATAAATGGAAAGATAAACTCATGGAGTATTACTGTATCAAGGACCATCACTTTATCCGAAAATTTTTGAGATAGGTGTTCCTTTACATCATCCATATCCTTCAACACAATAACAAAAAATCTATCATCTTCATATACACCAAAGATATTTTTTGTCTCCTCAGCCATCAGCCTATGTATTTTTTCAAGACCAGAAACTTCGGTAATATTAAAATATCTTTTGAATGTCTCCATATTATCAATAAAAGATGCACCAGACGGAATATACCTATGTGTAGGAAGTATTAAAACATCAGGTGAGTTTATATTAACCAGGAAAATAAGGACAAAACCATTTTCAGGAGCAGGGTTGTCTTTATAATATTTAAGTGCTGCATTGTACCTATGGTGTCCATCTGCAATAATAAGATTACATAGTGAGACAATATTTTTAATGCAACGTATATCTTCATTTCCTGTGATAACCCCAAACTCAAACCTTTCACTTTCAGATATAAAACCCTCTGAAACAACTGTTGATGAGTTATTATTATCTACTATCTTTTCTATACCATATGACTCATCCTGATAAAGCATAAAGACAGGAGAAAAATTCACCCTACATCTTTCTATAAGGTAGTATCGGTTTATAGAGTGCTTTTCAAATATCTTTTCATGCGGGATAACATTGCCTGTTGTAAAGTCCTCAAGACGAAGAAGGGCAAAAAATCCTTTTCTTGTATACTCCTTTCCCATCCATCTAAATCTGTGCTTTATAAAATAAAAACCCTCATCTATGTCCTGCTTCAGAATTCCATCTTCTATCCACCTATCAAATTTCTCTTTTACATCACCAGGACTGCAATTTTTTGATATGAGTTTTATGATATTAAAAGGGGATGATGACAGAAGTTGTCCTTCCATCCGACTATCAATAACATCCCATGGAGGGGCAATAACCCTGCTTATATCACCTACCCTATCCAGATTATATCTATAGCCACGAAAAGGTCTTATCTCTACCATTTTCCTCCATTTCTTTCGCTATTTTTAT
>JAQVEU010000180.1 GCA_028697565.1 Candidatus Ratteibacteria bacterium | reverse complement strand
GGTCTCTACTATCCTTAGAGAAAAACAGGAAAAAATAAAAAATGATATTCTACCAGAAAATCTTATTACAGATGAAACATCCTCAGAAACAATTATTCTTGACTTAAAGACCGCCTCATACATTGCTAAATATAATAACAGGACATATAAATCAAAACAGGAAGATGTCTACCTAAACATTCTTGACCTTACCTACCAGCGATATCTCTTTGGAATGAGGTACGGACTTGGAGGTAATGTCTATTATATGGATAGTGGGGATGCAGAAAATGTTTCAGGAGAAGTTAACTTCCGACTACTTAGATGGCTTGCCACAGGTACGCAGATTACATTTAATATAGCCGAGGATTTTCTTAAATACCTTACAGGTGATAAAACAAAGGACTTCCAGACAATGGTGTCCCTTGATATTCTTCAACCACTACTGAAAGGAGCAGGAAGGGAGATCGCACAGGAAGACCTTATTCAAGCAGAACGCGACGCGGTCTATACCATCAGAGATTTCATAAGATATCAGAAAAGTTTTTCTATCGAAGCATCCGAAAAGTTTTTAAATATCATTCTCCTTCAAAAAAGGAAAGAAAATTTTTACAATAACTATCAAAGTATAAAAGCAACGAGGGAAAGGATAGAGATGCTTGCATCAGCAGGTCGTCTACCTCCACTTCAGGTAGACCAGGCAAAACAGAACGAATATACCGCATACCAGCGGTGGATAAATGCCGAAAACACTTATTTATCTGCGATGGACAATTTTAAAATCTTCCTCGGACTTTCAACAAAATCGTCTGTTTCCATAAAAGATACTCTTATTGAAGATATTATCGAAAAAGGAATAATAGAGCCAGATATTAATCTCAAAGATTATGTTGGCAATTCACTAAAAAGCCGTTTAGACCTCATTACATCTTACGACAAGGTAGAAGATGCAAAACGAGAGATTAAAATTGCACTAAATAGGTTAAAACCAAAAGTAGATCTTATAGTGCGTGTAGCCGCAAGCAGTGACCCCAACTCCTCTCCAAGTATTGAGCTAAACGAACCCTCTTATAAAACAGGTATTGAGTTTGACCTTCCCTTAGATAAAATACCTAATAGAAATTATTATAAAAAGGCACTCATTGACCTTAACAGAAGACAGCGGGACTTTGAAAATAAAAGAGATACAGTTATATTAGAGGTATATCAACAGTATAACAATCTGCAAGAGTATTACCAGAGTTATCTTACACAACAGAATAGTTTATTACTTGCAAGGAGAAGAGTAGAAAACAATGACCTGCTACTACAGGCAGGAAGGGCAACCACGAGAGATATATTAGAAGCAGAGGAAGCATATCTGAGTGCCCAAAATGACCTTGCAACCGCAGTGGTCAACTATCTTCTGTCATATTTAAGATTACTACACTCTGCAGAACTTCTTGAATTAGATGAACAAGGTATGTGGGAGGGTATATATGAAAAAATTGTTAAAAACACTGCTGAAAAATAAGATATTGTATCTGGCACTTGTATTACTTGCTGTATTTATCGTAGGGTCAAAAATCCAGATGCAGAAAAGGAAAACAAGCGGACTTGTTCTATACACCGTTCAGAGACAAGACCTCACAATCTCTGTTATTGAGGGAGGGAATCTTGTGGCCCTGGAATCTCAAAAGATTGTCAATGAGGTTCCAGGAACCAGAAACATCCTTGAGGTTGTGGATGAAGGTACACGGATAACCGAAGAAGACGTAAAAAATGGTAAAGTTCTTATGAAACTTGACTCAAAAGACCTTGAGGATAAACTTGAACAATTCAAAATCACAGTAGAAAATAACCTGGCTGCCTATACACAGGAACAGCAACAAATGGAAATTCTAAAGAAAGAAAATGAAAGCAATATCTCTCAGGCAAAACTTAATGTCCAGTTTGCAGAGATGGACCTTAAAAAATACTTAGGGGACATCCTTGCCCAGAAAATCATTGAACAAACAGAGGCAGTGGATATTTCTTCTCTAATAAAAAGCGATGCACTTGGAGGGGAAGCACTGAACAAAAAAAGGGCGCTTGAAAATAACATAGACCTTGCGAAAGAAGAAGTAGCAAGGGCAAGAGATACTGTTGAATGGAGTGAGAAACTTGCAGAGAAGGGGTATGTTACAAAAAGTGAACTTGAGGCAGATAAACTTTCTCTCAAACAGAAAGAGGTGAACCAGGAAAAGGCACAACTTGAATATGACCTGTTTTTAAAATATGAGTTTCCAAAGCAGGTAGAAAAACTATTTTCTGATTATAAAGAAGCAAAATTTAATCTTGAACGTGTTATAGATACGAGTAAGGCAAAAATGATTCAGGCAGAGGCAAATCTAAGGAGTAAAAGGGCGTCCTATATACTTAACAAAAACAATATGGAGGACGTCGAAAGACAAATAGAGAAATGCACCATAAGGGCAACCAGACCCGGTTTCGTTACCTATGCTACAAGTACCAGACCATGGGCAACTTCATCTCCTATTCAACCAGGAACATCCGTAAGACAGTATCAGGAACTTCTAAATCTTCCTAACTTTGATACTATGGGAGTAGAGATCAAAATACATGAGTCATCCATAAAAAACATAAAGAATGGGATGCCTGCGCAAATCAAAA
>JAQVEU010000179.1 GCA_028697565.1 Candidatus Ratteibacteria bacterium | reverse complement strand
GGTTCTTGCACCCTGCTTTACCTTTGTGGCAACCATAGAGGTGATTGAGGAGGCAGGACTTAAACCAGTTCTTTGTGAGATTGATGACTCCCTGAATATCTCACCTGAAGATATAAAAAAGAAGATAACAAAGGATACAGTGGCAATTATGCCTGTCCATATGATGGGTTCTGCTGCAAAAATGGACAGGATTATAGAGATTGCAAAGGAAAACAACATTTTTGTTATAGAGGATGCCTGCCAGTCCACAGGTGCATCCTTTCATGGTAAAAAGGTAGGGACATTTGGTGAACTTGGGTGTTTCAGTTTTGACTATGTAAAGGTGATGACAACAGGAGAAGGTGGTATGGTGGTTACGGATATAGAGGAATTTTACAAACAGGCAGAATTTTACCACGACCACGGACATCCACACCTTACCAACATAGGAAGGGGAGAAGAAAAAAGGATGAGGAAGGGATTTAACTATAGAATGAATGAAATACAGGGGGCACTGGGGCTGGTGCAGCTAAAAAAACTTGACAGTGTAATAGAGCGGCAGAGGGAGAACAAAAAAGTTATAAAAGAAGAGATACAAAAGATAGGTGGGATTGAGTTTAGAGAACTTCCTGATGAAAAAGGGGAGATAGCAACATTTCTTACCATATTTTTGAAGAACAAGGAGCAGGCAGAAAGATTTAAAGGCGTGATGAAAGAAAATGGCATATCTCCTGCAATACTGAACTACTGGCACTTTATTGCAAACATAGAGATTGCAGGTGGTTCTTTTCCTTTAAGCCAGAGCATCCTTGAAAAGAACGTATCTCTTGAGATAGGGACACTGATGGATGCATCCCTTATAGACAGGATAATAGGAGCCCTTAAAAAGGCAGCGGATGCAGTGTTGTAGGTAAATTTTGGCTTTTTTATATGATATACAACATCTCCGAGATATTTTATTCATTACAGGGTGAGGGACTGCTTCAGGGTATTCCTGTGGTATTTATCCGGCTATCTGGCTGTAATCTCAGATGTAGCTTCTGCGACACAAAGTATGCATGGGAAAAAGGGAAGAAGGAAGGCATAAAAGAAATAATAAAAAAGATAGAAAGGTATCCATCTGTATGGGTATGCATAACAGGTGGGGAGCCGTTCTTACAGAAGTTATCACCGCTTGTAGATGCCCTGAAAAAGAAGAGATACCGGGTATCAGTTGAGACAAACGGAACAATCTGGCAGGATATAAGACCTGACTGGATAACAGTCAGTCCTAAAAGAGAAGGGATGATGTCTTTCAGGCATGGCTATGATGAAAGGTTTTTGAAGATTGCAGATGAGTTTAAGTATGTTATTACTGAGAAAAGCGATATAGAATTAATTGACCACAGAGTAAAAGTTCCTGTTGTCCTCCAGCCAGTGGATAATAACCTGAAAATTGCCAACTGGGTAGTGGATGCCCTTAAAAGGCATCCATATAAAAACTGGTATCTCCGTATCCAGATGCAAAAAGTAATAAATATAAAATAAAGGAGCATGGGAATGGGAAAAAGGATAATGAAGATAGGAATAGTGGGATTTGGTGGTGTTGGAGAAGATATAGCGAAATATATTATAAATCAGGAAGACATAAAGATAGAAGCCATAGCAGATATGGACGAAACAAAAAGGAAAAAGGCAGAAGAAGTATATGGGATAAAGGTGTATGCTGACTACAGGAAACTTTGTGAAGATAAAGATATAGAGGTTATCTACAATGCAACCCCGAACTTTATGCATCCTGAGGTTGCTATAACAGCACTGAGAAGTGGTAGGCATGTATTTTCAGAAAAGCCATTTGCAATAAAAAAGGAAGATATTGCTGCAATGCTTAAGGCGGAAAAAGAAAGTGGTAAGTATCTGCAGATAGATTTTGAGATGAGGTATTCACTGCTTCCTAAAAGGGTGAAGGAGATTATTGATGCAGGTGAGATAGGAAAGCCGAAGAATATACTGTTTAATCACTTCTGCGGTGGCCAGGGATTTGAAAAAGAGAACACATGGCGTGCAAGGATAGAGAATGTAGGGGGTTATTACATTGAAGAGGGTTGCCACCGTATTGATATATTCAGGTACTATATGGGAGAGGAGATGGAAGAGGTAATGGCTATACCTGCCCCGCAGATACGTGGAGATGAAGGATGGCACAGGGCATACAGGGAGCCCGCATGTACCTTATGTTTCTTTCCTGAAGAAAAACTTGCCAATCTTGTGACCATACAGCACCGGGGTGTATATTTTGCTCCGCCCGGGATGGAGAACGAACTTGGGCATGAATATAATGTGAGTGTTGTAGGTTCTGAGGGCTCTTTATATACAAACTTCTGGAAGGGAACGATATTGCTGATGAATTTCAGTGGCCCTGGTGGTAAGACATCTCTTAACAGGATGGAGAGTTATCCAGGGTTAGACACGAATTTTTTACATCATAACTCCCTTGGATTTTTCAGGGACTTTGTGTACAGAATAAGAGATGGCAGACCACCTCTTTTCAGTGCATCTGATAGTTGGAAAACAATGGCATGTGTATTTGCCTGTGAGGAGTCCATAAGGGAAGGCGGGAAAAGGGTGAAGGTGGACTATACACTTCCTGATGTCTAATAGAAAAACATAGTTAACTGC
>JAQVEU010000178.1 GCA_028697565.1 Candidatus Ratteibacteria bacterium | reverse complement strand
AAAATTCAAAACTATAAAATAATAAAATTTATTCTCTCTCTATTTCTTTTAGAACGTTTTCAGCAGTCCTATCTGCTTCTTTGTTTTCTTCCCTTGGTATATGGATAAAAGACACACTGTTGTACAGAGATATAAGACGGGTTGCTATGAATTGTAATTTCTGTAGGTATCTATCTTTTACTTTATAACTGCCTTGCATCTGTCTTACAAGAAGCTGACTATCACTTTTTATTGTCAGTTTTTCTGGTTTATAGTAGAGGCACTCTATAAGGGCGGTGATAAGTGCAATGTATTCAGCAACATTGTTTGTTGCATCGCCTATGCTGGCTCCGATCTTCTTTAAAAGATTTTTATTGGAGTAGATAACCACTCCTATGGATGCCTTTCCAGGATTGCCTTTTGAAGCACCATCAATATAGACAGTAATATCTTCCATCAGTAAAGAATTCTACTACAATTTTCACATTTAACGAGATCTTTCTTTGCTTTTACCTTTTCAGTCAGATATACAGGGACGAACATTGAACAACCAGTGCAACTCTGTCCTTCTAATTTACATACAGCAATACCATCTTTTTTCCCTGCCCTGATTTTTTCATAGACCTCATATACATCCTTCCTTATTTCTGATACAATTTTCACTCTTTCTGCATTCTTCTCTTCTAATACTTTCTTTAGTTCTTCTACTTTACTGGTTTTTTCTGTTATTTTGAATTCAACCTCTTTTTTTATCTCATCCGACCTTTTAGAAAGGTCTGACATCCTTTTATTTATCTGGTCTTCTTGTTCCATAAGAAGAAGGACAATCTCTTCTGTGTCTTCTTTCTTTTTTTTCAGGTTATCTATTTCTGAAAGCAGTGAAGTATATTCTTTGTTTGTTTTTACCTCATCCAGCCGTTTTTGTAGTTTCTTTATCTCATCTTCAATACTTACCAGTTCAAGTTCTCTCTCTTTTTTCTCCACCTGTATCTTTTTCTGTTCTTTTTTGATAAGAGAGATCTCACGGGATGTATCTTCAACAGATTTTTCCATCATCGCCTTCTGGGAAGGGAACTCTTCTATGACTTTTTTGTAGGTAAAAATTTCGCTATCTATCTCCTGCAGACGAATCAGTTTTTCAATTTCATCTTTTAACATAGAGAAAAATGATAACCTATCTTGAAAAAAATGTCAATTTTTTGTACAAGTTGGGTATATGGGTATTTTTCATCTGCCTGAATATAAATCTTTCTGTATTAAACTATAATTAACCTTTCAACTTCATCAATAATATAGTACAATAAAAAGATGAAAGAGAAAGAAGATGCCTCTATAGTAAAAAAAAACATCCACAAAAATTTTAGTTTAGGTCCTTACTTATATCCCATACTACTTTTAGTATCTACCATTGTCATAATTATTTTTATAAATTATCTTTTACAACATTTTGTGCTTAGAGAAGATAGACAGATAAGAAAAGAACTTGCAGATAAGGCGACAGATGTATCTATTATGCTTAATCCTGACCAGATAAGAAAACTTACCTTTACTCCATCAGATATTAATCTTCCGGAATATATTAGGCTACACAATCAGTTGGTATGCATCTCAAAATTTAAGGAGTTTGGATTTGATAAGATATATACAGTTAAAATGAAATCAGGCGGATTTTACTTTGGTCCAGAAGGATATGAATATGATGACCCTGAATCTTCTCCACCAGGAACAAGATATGAAAGGCCACCAGCAGAACTCAGCAATGTATTTATAAATAAACAGATAGTAGTAGCAGGTCCCTATACAGATGAATATGGGAGTTTTGTATCTGCTTTTGTCCCTGTTATAGACCCATTAACACAGAGGGTCATTATGGCAGTGGGCATTGATATAGATGCAAATTTGTGGAAGGATAGGTTATCTGATACCAAAAAAGTTCCTCTTATTATATGCTGGCTATTACTCTTTATAGTTTATTCAGGGACATTTCTTTTATGGTACAGACAGAAGATGCCTGTGGCAAAGAAATGGAATATCAAGTATATAGAGGCATATATTACAATATCTATTGGTTTAATACTAACTTTTCTTTTTGCCTATAATTCCTATATTACTGAAACAGACGCTATGAGAAGTGAATTTTATGGCCTTGCTAGAATGATTGCATCTAATATCAAGGAAAATTTTGTAAAGGTAAATGAAAGAATATCTGCAATAAACTATTTTTTTTCTTCAAGTGAATATGTAGTAAGCCAGTCTGAATTTGAAACATTCTGCAGGGCTATTATAACGAGAGATAATATTATATCTTCTGTAGGATTTGTTTCCGCTGTGCCTTATTCTGATATGCAACATCATATAGAAGAACAGCAATACAGAGGTATAAAGGAGTATAGTATTTTTCAGACAGTAGAAGGAAAAAAAATTGCTATAAAAAAGGATGTTTATTATCCTATAGATTATCTTGTATCCAACGCTCATTCCGTGGGTGAACTATCTATTGGGTTTGATATGGGTTCTCTTCCTGAAGCATATAGTGCGATTAACGAAGCGATGTCTGCTGGGCTTCCATCTTCTACTATCCCTTTTGTTTCTCCTACATTCCCAAGATATATAAGTGTATTTATTTTTAATAAAGTATCATCTTCTATGCAGCAAGGATTTG
>JAQVEU010000177.1 GCA_028697565.1 Candidatus Ratteibacteria bacterium | reverse complement strand
GAATTCCCATCTTTAATAAAGGGGGGTTAGAGGGGGTTTGGTGAGGGTGGTTAGAGGGGATTTTTAAGTTTAGTGTTTTGGATTTAGAGTTTATTTATAGGTGGGGGTGGAGAGTATAGGAAAAGTTTTCACCCTCCCCTTTATCCCCTCCCCTCTGAGGGAGGGGAAAAAAGGAGAAAGGAATGGAGAAACTTGCGATAGAAGGTGGAATGCCTGTACGGAAACAGTATATACCTGAAAGGATAATGTTTGATGAGAGAGAAAAGAAAGCAGCATTAAGAGTGATAGAAAAGACAATGAATGGACCACAGGCACTTGACAGGTACGGTGGTGTTGAGGTGGATGCATATGAGAAGGAATTTGCTGACTATTTTGGAGTGAAGTTTGCCACCGCGGTTAGTTCAGGGACAGCAGCAATACACTCAGCGATAGCAGCACTACATCTTGAGCCAGGAAGTGAAATTATTACAACACCTATCACAGACCCTGGTACTGTCTCGCCTATCCTCTTCCAGCAGTGCATTCCTGTATTTGCTGATGTGGAATATGAGACACTAAATATTTCTCCATCCTCTATAGAAAGAAATATCACAGAGAAAACAAGGGCTGTGATAGTAGTTCATCTGGCAGGGTCCCCTGCAAGGATAGATGAGATAGTAAAGATTGCTAAGCGGCACAAGATATATGTGATTGAGGACTGTGCACAGGCACATGGTGCTAAATATAAAGGACGATATGTTGGGACATTCGGGGATATGGGTGCTTTTAGTTTGATGAGTGGTAAGCATACCACAAGCGGTGGACAGGGTGGTATGGTTATTACAAACAATGAGAAGTTTTACTGGGATGCCAAGCGGTTTGCCGACAGGGGAAAGCCATTTAATTCTAATGAAACAACCAATCTCTTTGCCGGGCTTAACTACAGAATGACAGAACTTGAGGCAGCAATAGGAAGGGTACAACTGAAAAAATTAGGAAAGATACAGAGAAAAAGGATGTGGGTATATAAGGAACTACAAAAGGGATTTGAAGAAAACCTTTCATGTTTTAGGTTATGGAAGATATCCCAACATTCTGAACCGAACCCATGGTTCTGTTTTGTATGGATGGATAAAGAAAAAATTATGGTGGATAAGTCCGAAGTGGCAAAGGCACTTTCCGCAGAATATATCTCTGTAGGGGCACACTATGTCATCCCGATGTATAAACAGAAGTGGCTCGTAGAAAGAAATACATTTGGAAATTCTCACCTTCCATGGAGTTTACCTGGTATAAGAGACATAATATATGAAGGTAGTTGTCCTGAAGCAGAGAGGACACTGGATGACCATATGACACTATACATCCATGAGGGTTGGAAAAAAAGGGAGATAATTGATACAATAAAGGCGTTTCTAAAAGTTGAAAGGAGATATAAGAAATGTTCATAGATGTACATACACATATTCTTACTACCTGGGGGGAAGAGCCATTTACAGAACAGCATCTGATAAAAAGGATGGAAGAGCTTAAGATAGATAAATTTGTTGTCTTGCCGATTATTGGACCTGAAGGAAACTATTTCTATGTTCCTCCTGAACAAATTATAGAGGTCTATAAGAGGCATAGTGATAGGGTAATTCCTTTTTGTAACATAGACCCTCGTGCAGGGTCTAATAGTCCTGAGACCGACTTTTCCTTTTTGATTGACACATATAAAAGGGCGGGCTGTAAAGGGGTTGGAGAGATTACAGCCAATATGTATATTGATGACCCGAGATGTATCAACCTTTTCAGACAACTTGGTAAGGCAGAACTTCCTGTTCTTTTTCACCTGTATAATAAGATAGGTGGTAGTTATGGACTTGTGGATGATATACACCTGCCACGGCTGGAAAAGGTTTTAAAGAAATGCCCTGACACCATATTTATCGGGCATGCAATGGCCTTCTGGTCTGAGATAAGTGCAGATGTTTCAGAAGAGACACGGGGCGGATATCCTAAAGGAGAAATAAAGGCACCAGGGCGACTCCAGAAATTACTCAAGAAGTATCCCAACCTTTATGGTGACCTTTCAGCAGGAAGTGGATTTAATGCCATCACAAGAGACATAACATACGGATATAAATTTTTAAGGGAGTTCCATACAAAACTCCTTTTTGGGACAGACCTCTGTCATATAAAGCAGGAGGTACCCATTGTGGACTATTTTAAACAGATAAAGGAACAGGGTATTGTTACTGAAGAGGAGTATGAAAATATTACACATAAAAACGTAGAAAGGGTTTTAAAACTTTAAAGGGGAAAGATATGGCACTGATTTCTCTGAAAAGGATGAAAGAGGTAATGGATATCCCAAAGGCAGCGGAGATACTCCTGAATAAATCGGAGAAAGAGATAACGTTCTCACTTAATCTAAAAACATCAAAAGATGATATTCTGTGTTTTGATGCCTTTGTTGTCTACCACAATGTTGTTATGGGACCTGCGAAAGGTGGTATAAGATTTTCTTCTTATGCCACCCTTGAAGAAACAAGAAAACTTGCAGAGATAATGACATACAAAAATGCACTTATGGGGCTCCCCTTTGGTGGTGGCAAGTCAGGTTTGCAATTTGACCCATATAAGGTTGATGACTTTACAAGGATAGCCATTATAAAGGAATACGTACATATGTTAAGAGAAGAAA
>JAQVEU010000176.1 GCA_028697565.1 Candidatus Ratteibacteria bacterium | reverse complement strand
GGAGGGGATAAAGGGGAGGGTGAAAACTTTTCCTATACTCTCCACCCCCACCTATAAATAAACTCTAAATCCAAAACACTAAACCTAAAAATCCCCTCTAACCACCCCCACCTATATCCTCCCCCCTTGTATGGGGAGGAGTTGAGTTCTTGTCCCTTCCTTTTGTAAAGGAAGGTTAGGATGGATTTATCCCTCTCCTCTCTACTCGCTACTTATATATAGAAACAGGTTGTCCAGTGCCAACTTCAGATTTATATTATACCTTATCCTGCCTTTGAGCTCCAGCAGTTTTTCCATTACCTCTAACAGGTTATTCCTGTTAGAGGTATGTAGATGTCCACCATCAATATCTTTTTTCACAAGCATCTCTTCAGGGATTCCTGCCTTTTTAAGATATAAATCCCTGTAGATTAGAAGCAACCTTCCTGTGTCTTCTTCCATCTCTTCCCTGCCTCTTTCCTCTACAAATGCATCAACTGCCTTAAAAAACCCAAAGTAGTCCTTTCTTTTTACATATTTTAGAATATCTGTAAACTGTTGGTATACCTTTTCCATATCATCAGAGTATTCCGGCAGAGCATAATTAAGACGTATCTTCTGACAGCGAGAGACAATGGTTGGCAGGAAAAAGTTTATATTACTGCTCTGTATGATTAAAACACCATAGGCAGGTGGTTCTTCAAGTATCTTTAAAAATGCGTTTGCTGCCTCGTCCCGCATATAGTCAATCTCAAAGATATATATCTTTTTGCCTCCATAGTAAGGTGTGATATAGATATTTTCCTTTACCCATCTGATATCATCTATTGAAAGAATACTTTTGGAAGGGATAATCCACTTTGTATCAGGATGGCTTCTGTTTTCAATCTGCCGGCAGTAGATACAACTATTACAGGGAGGTGTCTTCTTGCAATGCAGAAGTTTTGATAAAAATGTTGCGCACTCATTGCGCTGGCTCCTGCTTCCTGCATATATAAGATATGCCCCTGGAACCCTGTCTTTCTCTTTTGTCCTGGAAAGAAATTTTTTTGCTTCATCTATGTCCATAAAAGAATTTTCCCCACTCCTTTATGATTGTTTTATGTGTAAGTGCAACTGTCTGCCTTTCTATAACCCTTATCCTTTTCTTTTCCTGCTGTGCAATCTGAAGATAACCTTCCCGTACCTTTTTCTGAAATTTCAGGGACTCCTTCTCAATCCTATCCTTCTTTTTGTTCTTCAATACAGCAGAGAGATGTTCTGCAGATGCATCTATAAGGAAGGTTATGTCAGGTATCAGGTCACCAGCAGTAAATTTATGCAGATGTTTAATAAACTTAATAGATAGTCCTCTACCATAGCCCTGGTATGCAGTTGTTGAGTCAATATACCTATCAAGCACAACTACTCTACTCTGTTCAATATATGGCCTTATGAGTTCCTCAATAAGTTGGCTACGGCTGGCAATATACAAAAAGAGTTCAGTTACAGGGCAGATACTGTTTTTACTATCAAGGAGAATCTTTCTTATCTTTTCTCCTGTATATGTCCCACCAGGTTCATTAAGAAGGACTGGCTTCAGACCCTCTTGAGATAGATACCTGCAGAAAAGTTCTGCCTGCGTGCTTTTACCACAGCCATCTATACCTTCAAAACTTACTATTATACCTGTTTTTTTCACACCATCTTCTCTTTTCAGTCAATAAATTTTATATATACCTTTCCAATTATGTCTTTGCCATCCTTTATCTCTACCTCAAATGTGTCTTGTTTCCCTTTTACAGCCCAGTGTTTTAGCATATCTGAATAGGTTACCCAGAAGCCGATATCCTGCTGGTCATTCTGTCTTGCATTCCCTGCAAATCCTTTTATATCTGCCTTGATATTTTCTGGGCTACCTGAAGGATATACAACCTTTTCTATCTTAAATCTTGTGCCTTTTTTTATCTCCAGTTCATCTTCTGGGACAAGAGAAAAAGTATTGTTATCAGTAGTTATTATCACTATAAAGTCAGGTTTTTCTGAAGTATCTTTCTGATTTCCTATATCTAAAGGTATATTTTCTGGAGCGGCCACCTCTTCCTTTAAAACAGAGTGCGGGTATAAAAAAGAGACAAGACACAGATAATACAATGAAAGTCCTGTAAATATAACTGAAAACACTATTGCAACAACAAATTTTTTTCTATTAATCTTTAACATAATTACTGACAGGGTGATAAGAATAAATGCTATGCTGATATTTACAATAGAATAAATTATTTCATAATTAGCCATATTCTTTCTCCTCCTATGATTACAAAGCCCTTTTTAGTAAGTGCTTTAAGAGATATTCTTATAAACTTGATAAAACGTTTCATTGCTAATATGGTAGAATTTTTTTTTGAACATTGCAAGTCCATTTACAATTTGTTATCTTGTTATTCCTGTGGAAATAGGGTAAAATATAACAAGATGGAAAGATAAGCAGATTGGAAGATTGGAAAATGAGAAGAATCTTAAAATCTGTAATGTAATCTTTTAATTTTGAGTTCATACTAACAAGGGGGTGGAAATGAAGAATCTTGGTATTGCACTTGCAGTACTTGCTATGGCTGGTTGTGCTGTTGTAAATGTTTATGTAACATTTCCCGAAGAGAAGATAGAGAAGGCAGCGGAAGAGTTGCTTGCTCCTCCTTCTACCAGTGCCCCGCAAAGCA
>JAQVEU010000175.1 GCA_028697565.1 Candidatus Ratteibacteria bacterium | reverse complement strand
TCAAAGTTGCCCACAAGCAACCGTTTCAGATATAGTTCAGGAGCAATCCGCAGGTAAAGGTTCATTTCCAGTGTATTATGATATGTAATAAATGGCTTTGCCTCTGCACCACCCGGTATGGGATGCATCATAGGGGTATCCACCTCAATAAACCCACGGCCATTCAAAAACTCCCGTATATACTGAATTATCTTAACCCTTTTGTTAAAAACATTTCTTACATCATCATTCATAATAAGGTCAAGGTACCTCTTTCTAAATCTTATCTCAACATCCTTCAGTCCGTGCCACTTTTCAGGAAGAGGATTTAGTGACTTTGAAAGTAGTGTAAGGTGCTTTACAAGTATGGTAAGTTCCCCTGTCTTTGTTTTAAAAACATCTCCCTCAACACCTATGATGTCCCCTATATCCAGACGTTTGAATACAAAAAGTTCTATTTCAGATAAATCACTTTTCTTGATATATATCTGTATCTTCCCTGTGCTGTCTTTTATGTCAAGGAAAGAAGAGCCGCCATGGTGTCTGATAGCCATAGTCCTGCCTGCTGCCTTTACACCTGTCTCTCCCTCCTTGATAAGTGCAATATCTTTTTTGGGAAATGCCCTGCCATAAATATCCACACCTTTTTCTTTTAGTTCTTTAATTTTCTCTATCCGCTGTCTTCTTATCTCTTCACTCATTTGTCTCTTCCTTTACCTTTTTAATCTTCATCATCCTTACCTTTTTCCTGTCTGCCTCCTGAACTGTAAACTGGTAGTTGTTATAAACAAAACTTTCACCTTTGACAGGAAATTTTCCGAACCTGTCAAGGACAAAGCCAGCCAATGTCTCAAACTTCCCTTCCGGTATATCAACCCCTATCTCTTCATTTACTTTTTCTATCTCCATACTACCTGATACAAGAAAATCACCATCCGGTAGAAGATAGAGTTCCTTTGGTTCCTTCTTATACTCATCAGCAATCTCCCCTACAATCTCCTCAACAAGGTCTTCCATTGTAACAAGCCCCGCAGTACCACCATATTCATCAACAACTATCGCCATCTGCATCTTCTTCTCCTGAAGTTCCCTCATCAACTCATTGACCTTTTTGCTTTCAGGAACAAAGTATGTCTCCCTCATTATATCCTTTATCTGTATGCCTTCTATCCTATCACTTCCTTCAATCTTGTGGGCTATGATATCCTTGATATACACAATACCTATAATTCTGTCTATACTTTCCCTGTAGACAGGTATTCTTGAGTACCCTTCCCTTGCCATTACCATCATTACTTCTTCCGGGGTTGTATTCTCTTCCACAGCAACTATATTTACCCGTGGTGTCATAATCTCCCTTACCATCTTATTCCCTAACTCAAATATACTGTCTATCATATCACGCTCTTCCTCTTCAATAATTCCTTCCTCCTCCCCGGCAATAACCATTGCCTTTATATCTTCTTCAGTAATTACAGGGATAATATTATCTATCCTGCCACCAAAAAGACGGATAAAGAGATGGGAGAGGCCCATAAGGAACTTTGCCACAGGGGTAAGAATAATACAAAAAAACATCACTGGAAATGTAAAATAATATGCAATCTTTTCTGAATATTTTTTTGCCAAACTCTTGGGAATAATCTCACAAAAAACAAGGACTATAAACGTCATTATACCTGTGACAAGGGTGGCACCTATCCTATGCAGGCACCTATATGTTAATGTTGCTGCTATAACAGAAGCAGAGATATTGACTATATTATTGCCTATAAGTGTGGTTACAAGAATCCTGTCAGGGTTTTCAAACCAGAATTGTAGTCGCTTCGCCTTCCTCTCATCCTTCTTAGCAATCTTCTGGAAGTGGTGTCTCCCGAAAGAGATAAATGCTGTCTCTGCTGCTGAAAAAAATGCAGAAAGTAATAGAAGAATAAAAAGAATAATTATGTACCGGAATAGATCGGGCTCGCTCATTTTATCAGGTATTTACCCCACAGTTTTAGAGAATCATCAGGACTTTTGCAAAAGTCATCCTTAATCCGCTGAAAGTCCTTTATAAGTTGCCCAAGAACAACCTTTTTCTCCAGTTCTCTCCTCAGAATGTCCCTAACAGCAACCTGCAACATCCTGTCTTCAACGGGATTGTTTATATTTATTCCTATTCCTGCAATATAATAGGTATCTTTTTTCACTATCAGAATACCGGCAATTTTCTTGCCGCTATCTACTATTATATCATTTGGTAGTTTAATTCTGCAACCTATACCAAAATGTTGGAGTGTTTTTATAATAGATAGTGTTAAAATTTCTGAAAGAAACAAAAATACCTTTTCTTCCTTCAAAATCCATGAAAGATAAAGCCCACCAGCAGGAGAAAACCATTTTTTTCCATACCTTCCCCTACCTCTTTCCTGCTGTTCTGCAACAACTATACCTGTTTTTCCATTTCTTAAAAAATCCTCTGCTACATCCATTGTAGAGGTAACTGTACCAAGATAATAAACAGAGACACCCTCTATCTCTTCACAGGTTTCTACCTTCCCTACATCTTTCATACATTACCATCCCGAGTCCTTCAAGTGTAAGATACCTTCTTTTCATATCACATTTTATATCCCTGCTGAACCATCCGCTATACCCTCCTGTAAGAATAACCTTGACAGATGGATACCTCTTTCTATAAACCTCAACGATACTATTGAT
>JAQVEU010000174.1 GCA_028697565.1 Candidatus Ratteibacteria bacterium | reverse complement strand
ATAAAACACAGATAGCCACTGCCTCTTCTTTTGTATGGGATATTAAAATAGTTGTTTTGTATTTTGAGGATTTTTTATGGAGATTCGTGTCAATTACCCGGATAAAAGGTCTGCCTGAAAGAGTTTTGTCAATCTCAATCTTCTTATAGAATTTATATGGGTTGGAGATACCGATATTTCTCAAGAAGGCATCTTTTGCAGCAAGTTTACCTGCCAGGGTGAGGATACTTCCTTTAAGTTCTTCTTCTACAAAAAAGTCATTCAATTGTTCCAGATGCCTTTCAATATCTTTTGGTGTTTTTGTTTCAATGGTAAGTTTTATCATTGAGAAATAGGAACTATCTGAACAATTTTTTTTCCTTTTCTTTCTGCAAACTCTACCATACCATCGGTTAAACTGAACACAGTGAAGTCCTTACCCATAGATGCGCCCTTGCCGGGTATGACTCTTGAACCCTTCTGTCTCACAATAATATCCCCTGCCTTCACCATCTGTCCAGCATAGACCTTTGTGCCTGCATACTTTGGATTTGAATCCCTTCCGTTTCCCTGTTTTTTTCTTCCCATAGTTTAGAAATTATTCCTTCTGTTTTTTATTCTGTGCCAGCCTTTATTCCAACCTTTGCTTCAAGTGCCGATAACCTCTCTCTTATCTCTATCGCTACTTTTAGTTCTCTCTCAAGGCCATCAATCTTTTCATCTAACCTTTTTATTTCGGACATCATCTCATTCTTCATACTTTCTATCTTCTCATCAAGTCGTTTATAGCCACCTTCTATCTTCTCATCAAGTCGTTTATAGCCACTTTCTATCTTCTCATCCAGTCTTTTTATCTCAATCTGTAATGACTTTAGTTCTGGGGCAACAATATCTTGTAATGCCTTTTTTACCTGTTCATATACACTTATCGCCATATCTGTTTCCTCTCCTACCTACTTCCTATACCTAAATTTTAATATAACTAAATTCTTTTGTCAACAAGATGTACAAGAGGAATACTTTCTATCCTTCCTTTTGTAAAGGAGGGTTAGGATGGATTGCTTCTCCCTCCTTTCATAAAGAGAGGATAAAGGCAGATATTTACTATGTGCCTATACTTTGAGAATTATATTCTAATTCTTATGCCTGTAAAGACCCTGTAGTCAGTTGCCCCATAGCCCTCTGTTAACCCCGCTGCACCACCAAGGATAAAGCCAACATTTTCAAAGTTCATACCAAATGAGAGTGCCGCCTCAATAGGATATCCCTCTTCATTGTCAAAAAATCCATCATCACTTCTTCCATAGATCTCACCTGTGATGAAACCACCCTCTGGTAATATGTAGGTAAGTGATAAACCAAAAAGGAAGGTGTTTTCAATATCTATCTGGCCTATGGTCTCCTCATCCTGATGTGAATAACCTAAATTGGCTGCAAAAAGAATATCTTCTGTTATGTATTTGTCCACCCCAATCTTAAAACCAAACACAGTTGAGTCCGCACCTATTCCTGCATCCTCCTCCCCTGTCTCCAATCCAATAAACGGGACAAGCACAACACCATAGCACTCCTTACCATTGTCAAGCAGTTTTATCTTGCCACTGAGATATATATCCCCAATCCCTGAGTCCTCTGTGATGTAGTTCTGCTTCTCCATAATATCCTGGTCTATCAAAAAAGGAAGCAAGAGGGATATATTGACATAGTCATTTACCCCATATGTAAGCCCTGCCTGCATTATACTCTGTTCTGATATGAGGTCATCATTTTCCCCTCCTACAACACCTTCTACAGGAGTACCTGTAAATGAATAGACCATATCAATCTGGAACTTACCCTTTTCAACAAGGTCTCTTGTCGGGTTGACCACTGTATATTTCTCTCCTGGAGATATCTTAAACAGGTTGGTATCTGCTGCGTATGATGTGTTTGAAAGAAGTAGGAAGAGACCAAACACAAGAAGTAAAAGTGCCTTGCCGCCTGCCTTTATCTTCTTCCTTGAGGTGAATATAAGGAGCCCACCAGCAACCAGCAGACACAAAAGTGGTAAAAGTCCTTTCAGACAGACGAGGGCAAACAGATACAGAGGTGCAAGCGCAACCCTTGTGAGGGTTCTTAGTACCTCGTTCTGTGCAATAATTGCTGCATATTTTGGGCTATGCCTGTAGTACCACCTGACAAACGTACACCCAATAGGATTAGTTAATAGAAATCTATCCCTGAACTGCCTTAAGAGGTAGACATGATGCTCAAAATAAGAACCATATGCAGCAGTCGCTATGAAACAGCCACCTCCACCAGAAACAGATGTGACATCAGTAGGATATCCCAATGCAAATGGTGTGCCAGAAAGTTGAGAAAGGGATGGAGATGTGGGTTTAGTATTGTTAATGGTAACCTCAACATATCCACCATACTCAACATCCTCTCCTGTAATTATTCCTGGAATTACTACCTCCTGGTCTGAACAAGGAAGCCACTCCGTTCCATTATACCAGTATGCGGGCTTATCATCAGCAGTGAGCTCTAAACCAACTGGATAGTACATCCTGAACTTAATTTCCTCTATATTCCCTGCATCTTCTTCTGGTACATATAGGTCATAGTATGCCCCTCCGAATTCCGTAACAAAACTGCCTTCTGTGGGGTTGTCTGTATATTTCACCATCATTACTTCTGCTGAACCGGTTTCCACAGTAACCTCTGCTTCTA
>JAQVEU010000173.1 GCA_028697565.1 Candidatus Ratteibacteria bacterium | reverse complement strand
GGAAGAACAAAAAGTATACGGAATTTCTGAAACAGTTAGGTAGATGGAGTGAAATTATTGATAGATTTTTTGATGATGTTCTTGTTATGTGTCCGGATGAGAAACTAAGAAATAACCGTATTGCTCTGCTGAAAAATATCAATGACCTGTTTTTGCTCTTTGCGGACTTTTCACTCATACCGATTGTGGAGGTTGAAAATGCTTAAAGATGTTGATAATGAAATCTATACCGCTCTTATTAACGAAGAAGAAAAACAAAGAAATACAATAGACCTTATTCCTTCTGAAAATATAGTAAGTAAAAATGTTCTTAAATTGATGGGCTCTATTTTTACAAATAAATATGCTGAAGGATATCCAGGGAAAAGATATTATGGTGGCTGTAAATTCATTGATGAGGTTGAAAACATAGCCATAAAGAGGGCATGCATCCTTTTCGGAGCAGAACATGCAAATGTCCAGCCACACTCAGGAAGTCAGGCAAATATGTCTGCATACTTCTCTGTTCTTAAACCGGGAGACAAAATTCTTGCTATGGATATTCTTTCTGGTGGCCACCTTACACATGGGTTTAAGATTAATTTTTCAGGCATATTCTATCAATCGGTATTTTACAATGTAGACAAAGAAACAGAAACTATAGATTATGAACAGGTCAGGGAGATAGCACTAAAAGAAAGACCCAAAATGATTGTCTGTGGTGCAAGTTCATACTCAAGAATTATTGACTTTGAGAAGTTTTACGATATAGCACGTGAATCCGGGGCGTATTTACTTACAGATATTGCACACATCGCAGGACTTGTTGTAGCAAATCTTCATCCATCTCCTGTACATCTTGCTGACTTTGTAACATCAACCACTCATAAGACACTGAGAGGTCCGCGTGGTGGACTGGTCCTCTGTCGCAGAGAATATAGCCATAAACTTGACAGTTCCATAATACCAGGTATTCAGGGTGGGCCTCTTATGCATATAATAGCAGCAAAGGCAGTTGCTTTTAAAGAAGCAATGACTCCTGAATTTTTTGAGTATCAAAAACAGATAATAAACAACTGTCAGAAGCTATGTGTGGAGTTAAAAAAGAGAGATTACAGAATTGTAAGTGGTGGTACTGACAACCACCTGTTTACAATAGACCTTAGAAATAAAGGACTAAAAGGAAATGAGTGTGAAAGAACTCTGGAAAAGGTAGGCATAATAACCAATAAAAATCTTATCCCATATGACCCTCAACCTCCGGCTATCACCAGTGGCTTACGAATTGGTACTCCATTGGCTACAAGTAGGGGGATGAAAGAAAATGATATGGAACTTATCGCAGAATGGATTGATGAAACATTGAAAAACAGAGAGAATGAAAAGATTCTTAAAGATATTGCCAAAAAAGTAAGGAGGTTCGCCCGTGAATTCCCCATCTATCCAACGTCCTGATTGGGATGAGTATTTTATTTCAATTGCTGAACTGGTAAGCAGTCGCTCAACCTGCATAAGAAGGCATGTGGGTGCAGTACTTGTAAAGGAGAAAAGAATCCTTGCAACTGGTTATAATGGTGCCCCTTCAGGAATATCTCACTGTAAAGATGTAGGATGCATCAGAGAACAGATGAAGATTCCATCGGGTGAAAGACATGAACTATGCAGAGGCCTTCATGCAGAACAGAATGCTATTATTCAGGCCGCATATCACGGTGTCTCTATAAAAAGCAGTGTTCTTTATATCACCTGTCATCCGTGTAGTGTATGCGCAAAAATGATTATAAATGCAGGAATAGGAGAAATTATAATAAAGGGGAACTACCCGGATAAAATATCAGGTGAACTTCTGAAAGAGGCAGGTGTAAAAATTCGTGTAGTACAGAATAAGCAATGATAGAACATCACCACATACCACCACTGGTAAAAAAGGTCCTTTCAGCGAGAGGATACAAAACAGAAAAGTCCATGGTGGACTTCCTGTACAATAGCACATCAAGTTTATCTGAACCTTTTTCCATCCCTTATCTGAAGGAAGCATGTTATGTATTGAAAAACACTATTTCGAAAAAAGGAAAAATACTTGTTTACGGAGACGGGGATACTGATGGAATATGTGCCTCTTTTCTGGTTCTTAATCTACTTGAAACACTTGGAGCACATTTTTCTTTTCGCCTTACACATCGGCTGGATGATGAATATGAGATAGAAGAACACCTTATACAGGAACTTGCTGAACACGGATATTCCCTCTTAATCTCTGTGGACTGCGGAATATCTTCCTATGGTGCCCTTAAAAAAGCCAAGGAGTATGGAATAAAAGTTATAGTACTTGACCACCATATAGGGGATATGTCTAAACTTACTGATTACCACATATATATAAACCCATGGATGAAAAAGAAGTGGCCTGAAGGAACAGAAAATTTAAGTGGCGCGGGCATTGCATATAAATTTGTGGAAGGGATGGCAATTTTAGTGCCAGGGTTAAGAGAAGAAAAGGCAAATAACTTCATTGAACTGGTGGCTATGTCCATTATTTCCGACTCTCTCACACTAACAGGAGAAAATAGGATATTGGTAAAGGAAGGACTTCGCAAGATACCTTTTACACCTCTTAAAGGGCTTGCGTATCTTATTGAGAAACAGAAGATTAAAGAGCCCGTATATATAAAAGATGTTGCAATGAAAATCACTCCACTGATTAACTCTCCCGGGCGGTTTGGAAAACCAGATGTCTCTCTGAAGCTGCTAATG
>JAQVEU010000172.1 GCA_028697565.1 Candidatus Ratteibacteria bacterium | reverse complement strand
ACATAGTCCTCAGCATCTCCACAGGTAAGCACCCTGTCCATTATACAGGTAACCTTTGGCATCCTATCTGTATTGAGAAGATTTAGCGCCTGGTCAAGTGGATGTGGGCCTGTATTGAGTAAACTCCCTCCATAATACTTCTGTAGTGTCTGCCAGTCCCATCTTCTTGAAAATCCATTGTAGGCGATACTTACCTGAACAGGCCTGCCAAGAACCCCTGATTTTATAATTCTTTTTATCTGCTGGAAGGCAGGTGAATATCTTGACTGCTGAAATACAGCAAGGATTTTGCCACTTTTCTCCGCTGTCTCTATAAGATTATCCACCTCTTTTACCTTTCTTGCCAGGGGCTTATCACACAGCACATTAAACCCTGCCTTTAAAAGCTCTTTTGTGACAGGTACATGAAGATAACTGGGAAGTGCATTAACAAACAGGTCTATATCTTTCCTTCTGAACATCTTCCGGTAGTTATCATATACATCACATCCATATTCCTTTGCTGCCCGTTCTCTTCTATCCTGCAAAGGGTCACACACAGCAACAATTTTATATCTATCCTTTGCTGTGATTAGATACCTGCCATGTATATCCCGTCCACTTCTTCCCTGTCCTAAAATTCCCACTCTGATTGTTTTCATAGTTCATCTTTTCCTTTCAATGTTTGAGTTATTTTAACACAAATATAGTTTGCTACTTAATAGGATAAACATACACTTACTTAGGAAATTCAAACTTTATATCCACATCCTTTTTTTCGTCAGGACTTGCCTCAAATAGTGGTCTATCCTGATAGTTAAGCATTTTAGCCACAATGATGTCCGGTATCTGGTGAATCCTTATATTATAGATGTTCACACTATCATTATATAGTTCCCTCCTGTCTGCAATCATATTCTCTATTTCACTGATCCTGTTTTGCAGTTGTATAAAGTTGTTGTTGGACTTTAGTTCAGGATAATTCTCAGCCACAGCAAATATAGTCCTGAGGGCACCTGTAATGGCAGTGTCTATCTTTCCCTTCTCTTCCACTGTTCCTGCCTTTAGATACTCTGACCTCAGCCCCACTATCTTTTCTAATGTTTCCCTTTCATACTTCATATACCCTTCACATACCTTTACTAATTTTGTTATCTCATCATGCCTCTGTTGCAGGAGAACATCTATATTGGACCAGTTCTTATCTATATCCCTGCGGAGTTTTATCAGCCCATTATAGATACTCACAAAATAAAGCACACATCCTATTATTACAAATGCCACAAATACAGCCATTACTGTTCCCATTTTTCCCCCTTCTTGCAAGTATTTTCAAATCCCGTTCATATTCTTCTCCCCTCACATTAATTCTCTCCCCATTCTATGGGGAGATGTCCTAGGGTGAGGGGTGCTTGTTCCTACTCCCTCCTTTTGTAAAGGAGGGTGTGGGGTGGATTTCTAAAATCTCCCCTATCCCCTCTTTTTCAAAGAGGGGAATTCTCTCGCCCCTTGCGGGAGAGGGACCAGGGTGAGGGACTCTTTTACTCTCTACTCGCTACTTCTCAGGCAACGTAGTCAACTAAATTACACTATCTATTTTATAATAATCTGGAACATATAATAAAGAGCAACTTTAAGACAGACAAGAGAAAGGGCAATACCTCCAAATATACTGAAGAATATCTGGTATTTATAACTCCCCACCAGTTCTTTTTCGCTTTTATTGGACAGCAGAAAGTGTCTGTCCAGTTCCCCTTTACATATTACTATATCTTTCAGATGTTCTGGTATATTATGCCCATCTTGTTTAAGATTATTGCTCACACCCTCAAACTTCTTTCTTATATCTTCCTTTATCTTTTCCCTTGCAGTTCTCCACTCTTCCTCATCTATCCACATATCTTTATTGGTATCTAATTTTATCTTTTCATCCGGATTTTCTATAATATCTTTTATCCGTACCTCCACCTCTTTTTGTATCTTTTCTTCTATCCCTTCCAATCTTTTTGCCGTACCAAGAACATAAATGGGCTCTTTTTCCATAATATTCCACTCCCTGTATCTTCTATTCCCTTCCATTTTTGAATACCGCAAGGGAATGTTTGTCTCAGCACCAGCAGGGTCTATCATAACAACACCTGTATCATCCTTCACAAAAAAAGGGATGTCCGACTTCATCTCCAGTTCCTTCACCCAATAGGTTGACTTCTGTGTCCTAACAAGATGTTCCGCAAGAATATGGTAAAAAACGCAGGGTGATTTTGTATAAGGGCCTGTAAGAAGAACATCTGCTACTGCTGTACCATTGATTTCAACAAGTCCCATTGCGATGGAGCGAATTTTTGAGGTAGGAATATTCTGGATAAGACGTTTTTTCCATAACTTCCGAAAACCATTGAAGAAAAGGTAGATACCGGCAAAAACCCCTATCACTGACCATATGAGAATCTTTGTCTCTACATCTGTATTCATATAAATATCCACTTAACAACATATCAGTGTCTAAAGTGCCGCGTACCTGTCAGTATCATCGCTATTCCGTACTTATCGCAGGCATCTATCACCTCTTTATCTTTCAAAGAACCTCCTGGCTGGATAATAGCACTGACACCTACCTCTTTCAGGACATCTATACTGTCAGGAAAAGGGAAGAACGCATCTGATGCAACCACAAGTGGCTTTATCTCCACTTTAAAGTTGTCCCTCATCTTCATCACAGCAACCCTTGCAGAGTCATACCTTGACATCTGTCCTGCCCCAATACCTATGGTCTGCCCTTCTGTGGCAACTAC
>JAQVEU010000015.1 GCA_028697565.1 Candidatus Ratteibacteria bacterium | reverse complement strand
GTATGTATTAGAAGAAATTATTGAGAAGGCGGGGGGGGTACCTTCTGACTTCAGAAGTGTTATTCAGAACTCAAAGGCAATATCTGCGGATGTGGATACTCTACTAGACCCCAACTATAAAGAGGTATATGACCCGAGGAATACTGCACGTTTAGGATGTGGGGTTGTACTCACACGGATAACAGGGGGAAGAGGGAAAGGACATAGCATAGAGCCATCTGCGGAATATATTGCATATATCAGAGATATCTTTGACAGAAACGGTGTGATGTGGCAGACAGGTGAGATAGGTAAGATAGAGCAGGGTGGAGGTGGAACCATTGCCACCTATATTGCAAGATATAATATTGATACTATTGATTGCGGAACAGGTGTCCTTTCTATGCATGCCCCTTATGAACTGACCAGCAAGGCGGATGTCTATTCTACCTATCTTGCATACAGGTCCTTTTATTCAGCGGAGAAATGAGGTATGATGGAGAAAAAAGAATATAAAAATCCTATTCCCACAGTAGATATTATTATAGAGGTGGATGATGGTATTGTACTGATAAAAAGGAAGAACGAGCCCTATGGATGGGCGCTTCCCGGTGGGTTTGTAGAATATGGAGAGTGTCTTGAAGATGCGGCTATAAGGGAAGCGAAGGAAGAAACAGGGTTAGATATTATTGGGTTGACGCAGTTCCATACATATTCTGCACCTGATAGGGACCCCAGACACCACACCATATCAACGGTATTTATTGGGAAGGGTAGGGGGGTCTTAAAAGGAGATGATGATGCAGAAGATGCAAAGGTATTTACAGAAGATAATCTGCCAGAAGATATTGCTTTTGACCATAGAAAAATACTCAAGGACTATTTTGAAAATAGAAAGAAGTTATGAACTTATGGAGTTAAGAACTTATGAATAAGAAAAACATATTAAGTGGTATGAGACCTACAGGCCCTTTGCATATAGGGCATCTTTTCGGAGCCCTTAAAAACTGGAAGAAACTGCAGGATGAAGGGTACAACTGTTTTTATATGATAGCGGACTATCATGCAATGAGTACTGAGTACACATCTATGGAGAGAATTAAAGAATATGCAGAAGAGGTGGCAATGGACTTTATCGCAGGTGGCCTTGACCCGAATAGGTCCACGATATTTGTGCAGTCAATGGTACCGGAGCATACAGAACTGCACCTCATATTCTCAATGATAGTACCAATACCCTGGCTTGAAAGAAATCCTGTGTATAAGGAACAAAAAAAACAACTGATAGCAAAAGACCTTAATACATATGGGTTTTTGGGTTATCCTGTCTTACAGGCAGCCGATATACTGATTTATAAGGCTGGCTATGTTCCTATTGGTATGGACCAGTTGCCACACCTTGAACTGACAAGGGAGATAGCACAGAGGTTTAACTATCTTTATGGTGAGACATTTCCTATTCCTGAGGCACTTTTAACTGAGACACCCAAGATTCCGGGAACAGATAATAGAAAGATGAGTAAGTCATACAATAATTGTATATATCTTAAAGATTCTCCTGATGTGATAAAAGATAAGGTCAGCAAGATGTTTACCGACCCTAAGAGGATATACAGAAAAGACCCGGGCCATCCAAAGACCTGTCCTGCATTTATCTATCATAAACTTTTTAACAGTGAAGATAGGGTAGGGGAGATAGAAAAGGAGTGTAAAGGGGCTATGATTGGCTGTACTGATTGTAAGAAAGAACTTGGGATAGCAGTTGTTTCTTATCTTGAGGGGATTCAGTCAAAAAGAAAAGAACTTGAAAGAAATAGAAGAGAGGTATGGGATATACTTAAAAAAGGTGAAACAAAGGCAAGAAAAATTGCTATGGAAACGATGAAAGAAGTAAAGTCAAGGATAGGGATGAAATATGAATAATAAGATAGAGGATATTGTAAGGCAGGATATAAAAAAGATTGCACCCTATGTGCCGGGCAAACCGATAGAGGAACTTCAAAGGGCATATGGGCTTGGAATAGAAAAGATTGTTAAACTTGCTTCTAATGAAAATCCACTGGGTCCTTCTCATAGGGTAGTAGAGGCAATCAAACGATGTGCTGATAAGGTCTCAAGATATCCTGAAGGGTCAGGGTATTACCTGAAAAATAAGATAGCAGAGGTATTTAATAAACCCACAGAAGAGATTATTCTTGGAAGTGGTTCCAGTGAGATTATATCTATGGGGATGGAAGTTTTTATAAACCCCGGTGAAGAGGTTATGTATCCAACTCCATCATTTCAGATATATGAAATCCTTGCATATAAGATAGGGGCTATTCCTGTGGAGATACCTCTTAAAAAGGACTTTTCTTATGATATGAATATGTTTCTTGAAAGGATTACCTCAAAGACGAAGGTTATTATCCTTTGTAATCCCAATAATCCAACAGGTACCATTATATATAAAAAACAGATGGACGAGTTTATGAGACAGGTTCCCGATGATGTAGTTATTATATCTGATGAGGCATACAGGGAATATGTGGACACAGATGATTTTGGTACAGCAGAGCCATATCTCTATAGTAAGAATATTATTATAACAAGGACACTGTCCAAGATATACGGTCTTGCAGGACTACGGATTGGATTTGGTATAGCAAGGAAGGAAATAATTGGATTTATGGAAAGGATAAGGCCTCCTTTTAATACCACCATCCCTGCACAGGAGGCAGGCATTGCAGCCCTTGATGACAAGGAATATATCAACAGGTCATTTGAAAATAATATAAAGGGTAGGGTGTATCTATATTCTGCTTTTGATTCTCTTGGGATAGACTACATTCCTACATATGCAAACTTTATCCTTTGCAGGATTCCAAATGCTACAGAAGTTATAAAAGAACTGGAAAAAAGGGGTATAATTATAAGAGATATGTTTGGGATTGGTCCTGAATATGTGAGAATTTCTATCGGTACAGAAGAAGAGAATCTGCTGCTGGTACAGAATCTTAAAGAGCTGCTTTGAGGGAGAGGAAAATGAAATTAGGGGTGAATATAGACCATATAGCAACTGTAAGACAGGCAAGGCGAGGAGAAAGTCCTGACCCTGTTTATGCTGCATGTATCTGTGAACTATCTGGCTGTGCTTCTATTGTATGTCACTTAAGAGAAGACAGGAGACATATTCAAGACAGGGATTTATATCTATTAAAACAGGTTGTAAAGACACGGCTGAATCTTGAGATGGCTCTATCCGAAGAGATAATAAGAATAGCACTTGATGTAAAGCCACATCAGGTTACACTTGTCCCGGAAAAAAGAGAAGAGTTAACAACAGAGGGCGGACTTGATGTTGTAAGAAATTTTGATAGGATAAAAGACAGTGCAGAGAGGTTTCACAAAGCAGGTATAAAGGTGAGTTTATTTATTGAGCCGGATGAAAGACAGATACTTGCAGGTAAGGATACAGGAGCAGAGTTTATAGAAC
This sequence comes from Candidatus Ratteibacteria bacterium, assembly GCA_028697565.1. Taxonomy (GTDB): domain Bacteria; phylum Ratteibacteria; class UBA8468; order B48-G9; family JAFGKM01; genus JAAYXZ01. The sequence continues at coordinate 8,477 of JAQVEU010000015.1, read as the reverse complement.
TCCATACAGGCAGGTATGCGGATGCAAAGACAGAGGAAGATGTGGCAACAGAACTGGAAAAAATTTCTAAGGCAACAGTGTATGCCATCTCTATTGGGATGCGGGTAAATGCAGGACATGGGCTTGATTATCACAATACTGCCCCCATCTGTAAAATCAAAGGAATAGAAGAACTGAATATAGGGTACAGTATTATCGGGAGGGCTGTTTTTACAGGACTTGAAAGGGCTGTAAAAGAAATGCTGGAGATTATAAAGAGGGAAAGTCATTGAAAAAGAAAATTATAGATGTGTTTAAAGAACCATTTACAAACAGAGAAAATGTAACAAGCCTTATAATAGGTGGAGTTATTACCTTGTTTCCTGTATTTAATTTTATATCTTTAGGATATTTAGGAACAAAACTTAAAAAAAGCATACAACAGGATAAAACCCCTGTTAAGTGGGATGAAAACATAAAGGGACTATTTATAACAGGGCTATTTTTATTTATTATATTGATATCGTATCTTTTAATCCCCTTTTTATTGATGTTTTTAGGAGGGAGTTTAATGTTAACCCTTTCCGGAGGCAAGATCTTGTCTTTATTTTACTTTAGGGGCCAAATTTTGAATCTCTTGGGCATAATAACCCTTTTAATTGCCCTTTATTTCCTTCCTTTTACTGTATGTGTTTATTTAGAGGAAGGCGGTGATATAAATATGGCTTTTAAACTCCAGAAGATAATGGAAAAGATATTTCTTGTGGTGAAAGAATATACCATTATATATCTGATAATAATAGGGCTTCTTATTATTTCTGTTGCCATCATTTTTTTGTTTATGAACTGGATAGCAGGGCTTTTGTTAAGTGGTTTTATATTTTTTTATGATGGCCTTGTTATAACAGGAATTTTAAGTAAGATTTTTCCGAGGAAGGCGGTAACTATCTCTCTTTTAGAAATATCAGACAAAGAGTGAAACATCAGTAACGGAATGTTAGGCATAAAGGGACAAATGCACCACAGAGGCACAGAGTATTAAAATCCTCCTTAATCCTCCTTTTCTAAAAGAAAACCAAGATGTTCTTTCCTTTTATATAGATTATCTCTTATTATCTCTCCCTCCTTTTGTAAAGGAGGGTTAGGGTGGATTTAAAATTTTTAAAGTTCCTACTATTATCTATATGCCTTAGCAGAATGCAGGACTCATTATAAATCCACAAACTTAAAACCAATATAAGTCCTTATAGATAAATGCCTTACATAGAAAGCGTCGGATAAGAAACATTATGTTAACTTTAAGGGTAAACATACCAGACAGGATACATCGTAAGTATGAAGTGTGCGTTGTCTTTTTTGTCTTTACATAAAATATTAAATGATTGATTTTAACTCTTTATTTATTATCAACTTATATTTGAAGTATTTTCTGGATTTTTATATAAAAATATGTATCTTTTTAAATCTTTTTTACTGATATAGTTCAATAAAGACAGGGATTTTTATGGGGCCTTGTGGAATCCTGTGGCGGATATAAATAAGATTACAGGTATTTAACTATATATAATATAAAGAGTTGGATGAGATAAGTTAATGTTTTTTGTCAAGGGGATTTGAGCAGATTTCAAGATTCTTGCCATCTTTTTTCTTGGGTTATCACTTTGAAGAGGAATGCGGACATACTTTCCTCCCCATCTTATGCGGAGGAATTAGAAATCTCCCCTACCCCCTTTACTTATAGTCCGCCAACGACTCAGTGGTGGATAAAAGAGAGGAATTATTTTATTTTTACTCTTACTCTTCTTGCCTCCCTTACAGGATAAGGATAGTTAGACGGAATTTTGGTCAACGGGGAACCAGATTATCAATTTACTCCTCTTGCCAGACGATGCTCACTACTCTTTGCATTCTAAGTATTCACTAAGCCCATTCATATTAAAGTAGCAAGTAGAGAATAGAGAGAAATCCCCTTACCCCCCCCTTTTTCAAAGAGGGGAATTATTAAGGACTCCCTCCTTTTGTAAAGGAGGGTGACAACTTTTCCTATACTCTCCACCCCCACCTATATCCTCCCCCCTCATATGGGGAGAAATTGAAGGGGACTCTCCATCCCTACCAAACCTCCTCTAACTTTCCCTTATCAAGGGGAGAACCTTTACAAAAGGGAATGACCTAAATCCCCTCTGACCCCCCTTTATTAAAGGGGGGAATTGGGGGGATTTCTCCTTCCTTTATTAAAGGAAGGTTGGGATGGATTTTTCTCCGTCTTTTATCTTGCTACTCTATACTTCTCAGGCAATGCAGTTGACTAAACTAATAAGTATTTAATATATCATAACTTCATAAGTTCATAACATACATACTTCATAACTTATCAAGTTAAGAAGTTATAAAGTTCAGGATTTTTGAGATTGCTCAACTACTGCCTGGGCAGCGGCCAGGATTGCAATTGGAATTCTGAACGGTGAACAACTCACATAGTTCATTCCAACTCTGTGGCAGAACTTTACTGATTCTGCCTCACCACCATGCTCTCCGCAGATGCCGACCTTAAGGTTTGGCCTGGTATCTCTTCCTCTTTTGATACCAATCTCAACGAGTTCTCCTATACCTTCCTGGTCAAGAATCTGGAATGGGTCATCCTTTAAAATTTTGTTCTCTATATAGGCAGGTACAAATCCGCCTATATCATCCCTTGAGAACCCAAATCCCATCTGTGTCAGGTCATTGGTTCCAAAAGAAAAGAATTCTGCTTCCTGAGCAATTTTATTAGCAGTAAGTGCTGCCCTTGGTATCTCAATCATTGTGCCATAGAGGTAATCTATTCTGCTAAGACCATATTTTGCACATACTTCTTTATATATCCTTTCCACAATACTCTTCTGATGTGTTAGTTCCTCCACAGTACTTACAACAGGAATCATTATTTCAGGGAATGCTTTCTTTCCTTCCTTTATAATCTCAGCGGTTGCTTCAAATATAGCCCTTACCTGCATCTCTGTAATTTCAGGATATGTAATCCCAAGACGGACTCCTCTATGTCCCATCATAGGATTAGTTTCGTGTAGTGCCTCCGCCCTTTTCTTAAACTCTTCCATAGTTATACCCAAACTTTTAGCCAATTTTTCCTGTTCCTCTTCTCTCTTTGGAACAAACTCATGCAGTGGCGGGTCAAGTAATCTGATTGTTACAGGTAGTCCATTCATAACCTCCAGAGTTGCCTTGATGTCTTTTTTCACATAAGGCAACAGTTCATCCAATGCTGCCTTCCTTTCTTCTTCTGTTTTTGCTATAATCATCTTCCTCAAATGGAACAGTGGTTCTTCAGAATCCTTACCATAAAACATATGCTCTGTTCTGAATAGTCCTATACCTTCTGCTCCGAAGTCAATAGCATTTTTGGCATCTTCTGGTGTATCTGCATTTGCCCTTACGCCCAATTTCTTTATGGAACAGGCAATGTTAATAAACTCTTTAAACCTGGGGTTTTCTTTTGCATCAATCATTGGAAGTTCACCTGCATAGACATATCCCTTCGTTCCATTCAACGTGAATATATCTCCTTCCCTGAACTCCTTTCCATCAACAACAAGTTTTTTATTGCGGGTATCTATCTTCAAGGCACTGCATCCTACGATACAACACTTGCCCCACCCTCTTGCTACAAGTGCTGCATGGCTGGTCATACCCCCTCTTCCTGTGAGAATGCCCTGTGCTGCTCTCATCCCTTCTACATCCTCAGGATTTGTCTCTTCTCTTACAAGTATGACCTTTTTGCCTTCTTTTGTCCATTTAACTGCATCATCCGCAGTAAAAACAATATGCCCGGATGCACCACCTGGCCCTGCTGGTAGTCCCTTTGCAAGTGGTTTTGTCTTTGCTTCCACTGAAGGGTCAACCAGAGGATGAAGAAGTTCATCTATCTGTGCTGGTGATAGTCGCATTACTGCTGTTTTTTCATCTATAAGTCCCTCAGCAAGCATATCCATTGCCATATTTAGTGCGGCTGTTCCTGTTCTTTTACCCACACGGCACTGTAACATCCAGAGACGTCCTTCCTGTATGGTAAATTCTATGTCCTGCATATCTTTAAAGTGCCTTTCAAGAATTGTTCTTATATTACATAACTCTTTATAAACATCGGGCATTGCCTCTTCAAGTGATTTAAGGTGCATATTCTGTTCATTCTTCGTTTCGTTATTCAGGGGGTTCGGGGTTCTTATGCCTGCCACTACATCCTCTCCCTGTGCATTTACTAACCACTCTCCATAAAATTTGTTTTCTCCTGTTGCAGGATTTCTGGTAAAGGCAACACCTGTGGCAGAGGTCTCACCCATATTTCCAAATACCATTGCCTGAACATTGACTGCTGTCCCCCAGTCATCAGGGATACCCTCAATTTTTCTATAAGCAACCGCCCTTTTGCCATTCCATGACTGGAAGACGGCCTTGATTCCGCCCATCAGTTGTTCCCACGCATCATCAGGAAATTCCTCACCAAGAACCTCTTTAATTCGTTTTTTAAACTTTTCACAAAGGTCTTTAAGGTCATCTGCTGTAAGGTCTGTATCGGACTTATACCCTTTCTTTTCTTTTACCTCTTCCATCATCTTGTCCAGTTGAACCCTTATTCCTTTTCCTTCTTCTGGTTCTCTTCCTGCTGCCTTTTCCATAACAACATCAGAATACATCATAATCAGCCGTCTGTAGGCATCATAAACAAATCGCGGATTGTTTGTCTTTTTTATAAGTCCTGGAATTGTCGTGGAACAAAGTCCTACGTTAAGAACAGTCTCCATCATTCCCGGCATTGATTTTCTCGCGCCTGAACGTACAGAGACAAGTAATGGATTGTCTGGGTCACCAAACTTACAACCCATAATCTTCTCTACTTCTGTCATATTTTTCTTTATTTCATCTATCAGTCCTTCTGGAAGTTGTTTATTATGCTTGTAATAATAGGTACATACCTCTGTTGTAATAGTAAAGCCCGCAGGAACAGGTATATTTAACCTTACCATCTCTGCAAGACCTGCCCCTTTACCACCTAAAAGTTCCTTCATACTGCCATCGCCATCTGCCTTACCGCCTCCAAAAAAATATACATACTTACCCATTTTTGTCATCCTCCTTGTATTTAGATTTGACAAACAGATGTATTTATTTTACTCTCTTTCTAAAAAATTTCAAGTATTATACAATAAAACCATAAGGGGGAAAAGATGGAAGAGAATAAGAGAATAAGGTGGTGGCAAGAGGCAAGGTTTGGAATGTTTGTTCACTGGGGACTCTATTCAATTTTAGGTAGAGGCGAATGGGTGCTACTGGTTGAGAGGATACCGCTTAAGGAATATGCCAAATTAGCAGACAGATTTATACCACCCAAAAGTTTTTCTCCTGAACAATGGGTAAAATTAGCAAAAGAGTCAGGAATGAAATACATAGTATTAACCACAAGGCACCATGATGGTTTCTGTCTCTTTGATTCAAAGGCAAGTAATTTTACATCAGTAAAGACAGCCGCAAAGAGGGACTTTGTAGAGGAGTATGTAGATGCCTGCAGGAAGCACAACATAAGAGTAGGGCTTTACTATAGTTTGCTTGACTGGAGGTTTCCTGGATATTTTGACAGAGAGAAATATCCTGAAAGTTTCAAAGATACGGTAGAACAGGCACATATGCAGGTAAAGGAACTTATGTCAAACTATGGGAAGATAGACATCCTGTGGTATGATGGTGGATGGCTTCCTGGTGCTGAAAAAGAAACACCTATTCTATGGAGAAGTAAAGAACTAAATGCTATGGTGCGAAAACTCCAGCCAGATATAATTATAAACGACAGGTCTGGACTTCCTGAGGACTTTGACACACCTGAACAACACACTACCCCATCAAAAAGGCCATGGGAGAGTTGTATGACAATAGGAGATTCCTGCGGATGGGGCTATATCAAACATAATCCTAATATGAAGCCAACAACTCAGTTGATACAGAATCTTGTAAGTTGTGCAAGTAATGGTGGCAACTATCTTCTTAATATAGGTCCAAAACCGGATGGAAGTGTAAGAAGAGAAGAACTAATACGGTTGAAAGAGATAGGAAAGTGGCTTCTAAAAAATGGAGAAGGTATCTATGGAACAGAGAGAAGACCTGAAGGATTTGGATTATGGGGTGCAGGTATGTTAGGTATGGCGACTGTAAAAGGAAATAGAGCATATCTTCACATATTCAGGTGGCCAGGGAATACAGCAGTTATTACAGGTATAAAAAACAGGGTACTCTCAGCAAAAATGCTTGCTTCAGGTAAAAGGTTAAAAGTGAAGAAGGAAAATGGAAAGGTTATTATTAAAGGACTTCCTGAACTTCCTCCTGACAAATACGGGACTGTTATAGTCCTGCAACTTGATGGTAAGCCAGAGACATTTGACTATTCACGGATACCTCTTATATAGTTAGAGAAAAAGGATTTATAAAAAAAGAAGGCACCTGCTGAAAACAAGTGCCTTCTTTTTTTGCTACTACTTATTATAGTTTAAATCCCAAACCAGCCATAATTCTGAAATTATCCAGGTCCTCATCCATTATTTCTGTCCTGAGATAGGATGCCTCCATCTGGATGAACACATTGTCCCTTATAAACTGCTTCAGACCTGCCTGTGCTCCCCACATGAAGTTGGTCTCATCCTCACCTGCTATATCATAGTAACAAAAACCTACAGCCGCACCTACATAGGGAACGGTTGTGGACTCAGTGAGGAAGTGGAAGTTTGGTCTGATAAGGACTGCTCCGGCAGAAAAATCCTCTGTACCATCACCCAAATCCAATTCTCCTGTCATGCCGTTTAGGATTCCTTCTAACTGGAAGTTGTTGGTCAGAAATCTTCCTATTGCAACCCTTCCTGTTAGATCCCATACATTAACATCTGCATCAGATAACTCCATATAGTTGTATCCAACATCAAATGTGAGTGTTGTATCTCCTTGCTGAACCGCTGCTGATGCAAGTGTTGACATCCCTGCAAGCAGACCCAAAACTGCCAAACCGAATAGTATCTTTTTCATTCTGTTTCACCTCCTTTCATCTTTTCTGTTTATATTATTATATAGTTATTTTTGCAGATGTCAAGAGGTATCTTATATTTCCAATGTCTTTTTTTATCTGTTGTTGCAGTTGTATTTGATTTTTGAACTTTTTCTGTGGCCGGAGTTTCTTGTAGAAGAATACCCGTAGTTGTTGATTATATAGGTTCTTGTTATCAGGAAAGTCAATCAGAAAGACCTCAAACTTTTCTGTATTATCGATAAAGGTCGGGGAGGCACCTATTGTAATAGCCGCCTTATAAACCTTTTTATTATACACTGCCCAGCCGGCATATACACCTTTTCCAATAGATATATTATTTTTAAGGTCAAGATTTGCAGTAGGAAATCCTAATTTTTTGCCTATTCCTCTGCCTTTAATAACCTTACCTGAGATAGAAAAGTATCTCCCTAAAAGTGTATTTGCTGTTTGTATATCACCATTTTTTATTGCCTTCCGTATTAAGGAGGCACTTACTGCTTTCCCTCTCTTTTTGTAAGGGGGCACTACAATAACAGAAAAGTTTTTCTTTTCTGCCATCTTTCTCAAAAATTCTATATTTCCTTTTCGCCCTTTGCCAAAGTGGAAGTTATAGCCAACAACAATTGTCTTAACACCTGCTTTGATGAGTATATCTACAAATTCCTTGTGAGAAATATGGGACATCTCATCAAAATCAGACCATATACATAACCTTATACCTGACTTCTCAAGTAAAGAAAGTTTTTCTTCCCATCTACACAATAGAAATTCTACAGGGAAGTTTTTAAATGTAACAACAGCAGGCACCCTACCCTTTTTTTTTGCTTCCTCTGATACAGTCATAAGAATTTTCTTATGTCCCAGGTGTACACCATCAAACTTGCCTATACCTATAACAATCTCTTTATCTACCTTTTTGATTTTTGAAAAATGGATGACTTTCATATCAATAAGGAAATGTGGGAGTTATTTTAACATCAGATAGTTCCTTTATTATTTCTGCAATCCTATCTGTTGTCTCTTCAACTATTATCTTTCCTTTTTCTGCTGTTGCCTTTTTTGGGTTTCCATATCCAGCGTTTGTGGTAAGTAAGTGCCATGGTCTTGTTATCCATAACTGCCTATTTTTTAGTGAATTGAGTATGGGTTCTTTTACTTTTCCCTCATCAGCCCACTCAAGATGTACCATATCAGGACACAGATACATAAACCATGATGTCTCTGCCTCATGTCCATGCTCTCCTGATTTATCGTCGCAGACCTTTTCAACAATATCCTGCCTTACTTCCCACCAATTCAGCACAAATATGTGAACCTTTGTCTTTCCATATAGCTCCCTTGCCATAAACTTGAAGTCATTGCCGCCATGTCCATTTAGTATAATCAGTTTGTGGATGTTATGCTTTTCAAGACAGTTTATAATATCTTTTAATAT